>JAGXII010000067.1 GCA_024635735.1 Christiangramia sp.
ATAAGAGACAGGTGTACGTGGGCACATAATTGAAGTGATTATTTTTAAAACTAAACCCATTATTTACAAGCTTTTTAAAACCATTCTCCCCAAATTTATTCCAGAACCTGGTGAGATAATCATATCTCATCTGGTCTACTACGATTCCAACCACCAGTTTCGGTTTTTCTTTGGAGGATTGTGCTTTTACGGGCACAATAAAAATAAACAACACAAATACTAAAAAAATTCGTTTCATTAATTCTAAAATTTAAACTATACTTCAAAAATACTAAACTTGAAACCCTTAAGTTTAATTCGGCGTTAAGTTAAATACTTTAGAGGGAAATTTTAGTATTTTAGCTTTTCAAAATTGATTTAATGACCTACCTGCACTCCATTGGGGAATATTTTATAATGTTGAAGGGGGTTTTTGGCCGGATGACCAAAGCACCGGTTTTAAGAAACCTCATTCTAAAAGAAATAAACGAGCTTATTATAGGTTCCCTGGGAATTGTAGCCTTTTTATCATTTTTTATAGGTGCGGTAGTTGCGATCCAGACTGCACTTAACCTTAACAACCCTCTGATTCCAAAATCACTTGTGGCGTATGCTGCCAGACAATCGGTAATACTTGAGTTTTCACCGACATTTATCTCAATAATTATGGCAGGTAAAGTAGGATCTTTTATTACTTCAAGCATTGGTTCGATGAGGGTAACAGAACAAATTGACGCTTTGGAAGTCATGGGAATTAATAGCCAGAATTATTTGATTTTCCCAAAAATCGTTGCCATGTTTACTTATCCGTTTGTGATAGCAATTTCTATGTTTCTTGGAATCCTGGGCGCCTATTGCGCAGCAGTTCTTGGTGGCTTTGTGACCTCAGACCAGTTTATCACGGGACTACAGGACGATTTTATACCTTTTCACCTCACGTATGCTTTTATAAAAACAATACTCTTTGCCTTTATTCTGGCTACGGTACCAGCGTATCATGGATATTTTATGAAGGGTGGGGCGCTGGAAGTAGGAGAAGCCTCCACAACATCCTTCGTATGGACCAGTGTGATTCTTATTGCTACTAATTATGCAGTAACCCAATTATTATTAAGCTAGTCATGATAGAAGTAAAGAACTTATATAAATCCTTCCAAGGCCAGCAAGTATTAAACGGCATTGACTATGTTTTTGAAAGAGGAAAAACCAATCTTATAATAGGCCAGTCCGGTTCTGGTAAAAGTGTATTCTTAAAATGTATGCTGGGTTTATTTAAGCCAGATAAAGGCACCATTGAATATGACGGAAAACCTTTTTCTAATTTTTCGGATGTGGAACAAAGAGAATTAAGAAAAGAGATAGGAATGCTTTTTCAGGGCGGTGCTTTGTTCGACTCCATGACTGTGGAAGAAAATATAATGTTTCCCTTAAAGATGTTCACCAATCAGAAAAAAAGTGAATCAAAAGCCAGGGTTAGAGAAGTTCTGGAAAGAGTGAACCTCGAGGGAACTGAGAAAAAAATGCCTTCAGAAATTAGCGGAGGGATGCAGAAAAGGGTAGCTATCGCACGTGCTATTGTAAATAAACCTAAATATCTGTTTTGTGATGAGCCTAACTCAGGACTGGATCCTAAGACGGCTACGGTTATCGATAATCTTATTCAGGACCTTACTCATGAAAATGATATTACCACCGTACTAATTACCCATGACATGAACTCTGTACTGGAAATAGGCGAGCGGATCGCATTTTTAAAAGATGGGGTTCTGGCCTGGAAAGGGACAAAAAGTGAGATCTTCCAGACAGAAGATGAAACTGTGACCGATTTCGTATATTCTTCTAATTTATTCCAGAAGGTAAGAGAGGCTCAAAACAAGAAGCTCTAATTATCTCACATTTTTTTACGGCGAGAGTATCTAATTTAAGTCTTAATTTCAGCCAGGTTACGAGCCGGCCCTGCTCTTCTTTTAATTGAGAATTTTTCACTTCGGAATTCCATGTAACCTTAAAGGTTGGGATGGTATCGGTTTTATTGAAATTAGTTGTTATTAGGTTTGAATAACCAATCTCTCCAAAATTGTAATAATTAATTTTAGCCTCCTTACTTAAATCTGAAAAAGAAAAAGCATCTCCACGATACTTAGATAGTTCAGATTCCAGCAATTCAATTCTCTTATCTTTATTTTCTAGAGCATCAGAACCTATCTTTTTAGCATTCTGACTAAGTTCCTGCTCCTGAATTCGCTCATGAGAATTCTCCGAATTTTGAATATTTGTCATCCCTAACCTAGATCCTCACCATATTTCTTCATCACCTCTTCACGTAATTTCTTAATATCCTGTTCCTCTGATTTTGGCACTATCATAAGAACATTTTCATCATCCACAATTATATAATCTGAAAGTCCCTTTATGACAATTATTTTCTGAGCCTGACCTGAAATTATATTATTCTCGGAATCTTCTACTAATAACCTGGCATTAATAGCCGTATTCCCTTCATCATCTGAAGGCAACATACTCTGAACAGAAGACCAGGTTCCCAGGTCATTCCATGTAAAAGACACAGGTATTACATAAACCTCCTCAGCTTTTTCCATGATGCCATAATCAATTGAAATATTCTGGGCATTTGGATAATTGTTTTCAAGGAATTTATCTTCTTCTGAAGTATTTAAAATGTCCTTCCCCTTATCAAATAACCGATACATTTCCGGAAGGTGTTTTTTAAACTGATCAATTACATAACTTGCTTTCCAGATAAAAATACCTGCATTCCAGGAATAATTTCCAGCTTCTAAAAAACGTTCTGCAACTTTTCGGGTCGGCTTTTCGGTGAACTGCTCTACCTTTTTAATTTTATCTTTATTTTCCGAATCATATTTAATGTAACCATACCCGGTATTCGGGTAAGTTGGCTCAATTCCAAGAGTTACAAGGCGATCCTGCTCCTCCACACTATCAAATGCAAGCTGGATCGACTTCAGAAATTCATCCTCGTCTTCAATCCAGTGGTCGCTGGGCGCCACTGCTATAAGGGCATTCGGATTTTTCTTTTGAATTTTAAAGGCACCTAAAAGAATACTGGGGGCGGTATTTCTCATTTCCGGTTCCGGAACTATTTGTTCATCCATTATATGAGGAATCTGCTCTTTGACCATTTCCACATATTTCTCATTGGTCAGGACGTAGATATTTTCTTTAGGAATCAGACTTTGAAGTCTTTTAAAAGTTGTCTGGAACAGCGTCTCTCCCACTCCAAGTATATCCAGGAACTGCTTGGGCTGTGATGCCTTGCTTGATGGCCAGAAACGTGAACCAACGCCACCAGCCATAAGTATTGCATAATAATTATCCTTTTTTTTACCTGTCATGATCTATACCTTTAATAAGTGAACTTCGGCATTCGGCTGAAATAGATAAATTCTGCCCGTATCCATTTCCAAACATTCGTATCGTTTTATCTTTTTAGGGCCTTTCTTAAAAGTTTTACCGTTATGTATCTTAAAAATACTACCGGCGGGTATTTCAAAAATATAGCTTTTATCGTTTACCGGATCAAAAGATTTTAGCGCTACAGATAAACGGGCATCAGTATCACTACTGGCCTTAGGGTTTCTGAAATGACTCGCTATTACGGGTAATAAATTATTGGGAAAAATTTCAGGCCTTATAAAGGGAAGCATGAGACTTCTAAAACAATGTTTCCATTCGTGCCCATGCGGTTTAATAGATCTCCCATATTTTTCGAAAGCTACCAGATGAGCCACCTCATGGATGGTTGTAATTAAAAAACGATATTGGTTCAAATTGGCGTTGATAGTAATCTGCTGTGATCCATCCGGCATTCTTCGATAATCCCCATGCCTGGTTACCCTTTCGTTTACGATCTTTAAATGAACGGAATTCATTTTGATTAATTCCGAAACAGGTTCCACAGCATTAACGGGAAGATATTTAGCCAGAATATCTTTCATTTAGGGAGTGCTATTAGATACCTGCATGATCTTTCCATTATAAAACTTATGCCCTTTCAGACTAAATCCTACAATATATTCAGCCATTTCAACCGCTTTTACCGGAGCCTTATAACAGGGAAAAGCCTCCTGTAACATTTCGGTCTGCACCGCTCCGAGAGCCAGCGCATTAAATGAAGGACCGCTCTCTTTATATTCTTCGGCAAGTAATTCGGTGAGTGTAAGCAAAGCTCCTTTACTCGAACTGTATGCCGCCAGTCCGGGAAATTTCATACTCCCCTGTATACCTCCCATACTGCTGATGTTCACCACGTGACCATCCTTGTTCATGAATGGGATAAGCCTTCTGGTAAGTTCCGCTACTCCAAAAACATTCACCTGAAATATTTTAGTGAATTCATCAACTTTCAGATGTTCAAATGGCTTGTTAACCAGTAAACCGGCATTATTAATAAGTATATCTACAGTTCCCCAGCTCTTCTCTACAAAATCTATGGCCTTATCCATACTTTTCTCTTCGCAAATATCAAAAGAAAATGTGGTTACATTCTTTAGGTTCTTAGCTTTTACAGGGGTTTCATTTCTTGAAAGAGCAAGAACATTATGTCCAAGTTCTGAAAACAGGCTTACCATCTCAAAACCAATTCCTCTGCTTGTACCTGTAATTACGATATTCTTCATTAGTCGTTCATTTTAATTTCCTTTTCATTGGTATTAGCCATCTTAACTAATCCCGGAATAAAGTCTTCTATTAGAGAAGCCATAAATTCAGCATCCAGAAATTGAGATTCGTCATCTACATGATGATAATACGGATAATTAGAAAAGTCAAAAGTACTTACCGTTTGTGATGGGACATTAAATGCGCCATAAAACGGATAATTATCACTTCTTCTAAAAAGACTCATTTGTTGCGCCTGTGGTAAAAACCCAAGAACTTTCTCTCCATTTGAATATTCATTGAATTTTTCAGCGAGGTTTGATTTTTCAAAACCGGTGAGATATGCTTCGTAATCCTTAGCCTTCATGGGAACCCCAATCATTTCAAGATTAAACATAACGTATAGATCCAGGTCTTTAGCCTTAAGTTTTTCTGTAAGATGCTTTGAACCTTTTAACCCCATCTCTTCTCCAGAAAAAAGAGCAAATATGATACTTCTTTTATTATTGCCCGCTTTGGAAAAGTATTTTGCCAGTTGTATCACACCCACAGTTCCTGCAGCATTATCATTGGCTCCGTTGGCGATAGAATCCCCATCCACTTCTTTCCCCAGTCCAATATGGTCATAATGTGCTCCAATAATTATAAATTGATTCTTCAATTGAGGATCCTTTCCCTCAACCAATCCCACAATATTGAACGCCTGTATACCATTCACCATGAAGCTATCTTTATAGGTTTCAAAAAATGGCTTTACCCCGAAATCCTTAAATTTATTTTCGATAAAAACTGCAGCCTCTTCTATTCCTTTGGTACCTGTTTCTCTACCCATCATTTCGTCTGAAGACAAATAGTCCAGATCTTCTTTTACTTCTACTTTAGAAACCTCCGCTTTAACGGAGTCCAATTCCGGATTTTTTGTGGTTTGGCCTTTACAAGCTATTACAGTAAAGAACATTAAAAACAATGCGCTATACCTATTGAATAATCTACTTTTTCTCATTCTGCTAAAGATAAAAAAATCCCGCGATTAGGCGGGATTCTGATATTTAAATAAAGTCTGGAATTACGCCAGCATAGTAACCGGATTTTCCAGATATGTTTTTAATGTTTGAAGAAATGCTGCACCAGTCGCACCATCTACGGTACGGTGATCACAAGCAAGAGTAAGTTTCATGGTATTTCCTACCACGATCTCTCCGTTTTTCACTACCGGTTTCTCGACAATAGTTCCTACTGAAAGGATAGCCGAATTAGGCTGATTGATAATACTGGTAAATTCAACAATACCGAACATTCCTAAGTTCGAAACGGTGAAAGTGCTTCCTTCCATTTCAGAAGGTTGTATTTTTTTGCTTCGTGCTTTTCCTGCAAGATCTTTTACATTACCGCCAATTTGAGTAAGTGACATCTGATCAGCATACTTCAATACCGGTACTACCAATCCTTCTTCCACAGCTACAGCGACTCCCATATGGATGTGCTTTGCAATTTTAGTAGTATCACCGGTCCACTGGCTATTCACCTGAGGATGCTTTCTTAAAGCCATCGCAGAGGCTTTGATCACCATATCATTGAAAGATACCTTAACATCAGGCATTTCATTGATATGTTTACGGGAAGTCATTGCATTCTCCATATTTACCTCTATAGTAAGGTAGTAATGCGGCGCAGTAAATTTAGATTCACCTAAACGCTTGGCAATAACCTTACGCATTTGAGAATTCTTAATCTCCTCGTAGCTTTCTTCTCCTGCCGGAGTATAGGGCTGCACAGAGGCGGTTGTTTGTTTGGCTTCAGTTTCCTGACCCGCAGGAACCTCCTGTTTTGGAGCTCCTTTAAAGTTCTCTATATCTTTCTTAACGATTCTTCCATTCTCTCCGGAACCATTAACATTGGCAAGATCGATACCTTTATCTTCAGCCATTTTCTTAGCTAAAGGTGAGGCAAAAATCCTTCCGCCATCTTTAACTGAAGATTCACTTTTAGTACTTTGAGTTTCAGCAGGGGCCTGAGATGGTTCATCTGCTTTAGGC
>JAGXII010000068.1 GCA_024635735.1 Christiangramia sp.
CTGCCATTAGCAATCCACTGGCGTCGGTTATATAATCTATAAGGTCTGACGAAAGTCGAAGTTCGCTTTCCTCAAGAGAATAATATTCAGACTCTTCTATTTTCGTAATCTGTTTCTTATCCACCCAGGCCTCAAAATCATCGAAAGCCAGACGAATTTTACTCCAGTGTGCTCTTTCTTCAATAATTTTGAAATGTTCACCATATAGGATCTGGGAGGTCATTTCACTTTCGTGAGATGAAGAAATCCTCAGAGGCACAATACTTAAATGGCAAATCCCGTATTGCATTAATTTGTTAGATTAATTAATGTTAGGAATTACGTTCAATTACCATTGCTGAAGCTCCGCCACCTCCATTACAGATTGCAGCTGCTCCAATTTTCGCATTGTTCTGTTCCAGAACATTCAAAAGGGTGATGAGAATTCTCACACCGCTACATCCCAGAGGGTGTCCTAACGATACGGCACCACCATTTACATTCGTATTTTTATCTGTGAGTCCAAGAATTTTCATATTTGCAAGTCCTACAACCGCAAATGCTTCATTAAATTCAAAGAAATCCACATCTTCTTTCTTAATTCCGGCTTTCTCCAGCGCTTTTGGTAAAGCTTTTGCGGGAGCCGTGGTAAACCATTTTGGTTCCTGTGCGGCATCAGCAAAACTTTTTATAGTTGCAAGAGGTTTTAGGCCTAATTCATCGGCTTTTTCTCTGCTCATAAGCACTACGGCACCAGCTCCATCGTTGATCGTTGAAGCATTTGCGGCAGTTACCGTTCCATCTTTAGAAAAAGCGGGTCTAAGAGAAGAAATTTTATCTATTCTTATATTCTTAAACTCCTCATCTTCATTTACAATCACCTGGTCTCCTTTTCTTTGAGGAACTTCTACAGGAACTACTTCATTATCAAATTTCCCTTCTTTCCAGGCTTTAGCAGATCTTTCGTAAGATTGTATTGCAAACTTGTCCTGGTCTTCCCTTGAAAAGTTATGCTCTGTAGCACAAAGATCGGCACATGTGCCCATTGCATTATGATCATAAGCGTCTACAAGACCGTCTTTTTGCATCCCGTCCTCCATAGTAGCCGGACCGAATTTCTTACCGTTTCTTAAGTACATATAATGCGGGATAAGACTCATGTTTTCCATTCCACCTGCGACCACAATAGAAGTGTCACCCAACATTATTGACTGTGCTGCCTGCATTACCGCCTTCATTCCACTGGAGCATACTTTATTCACCGTTGTACAGGGAACAGTGTCCGGGATTCCGGCACCAAGAGAAGCCTGTCTTGCCGGAGCCTGTCCAACACCAGCCTGTACCACATTTCCCATCAAAACCTCCTCAACCATTTCCGGCTTAAGATTGATTTTGTCTAAGGCTCCTTTAATTGCAATAGACCCTAATTTTGTGGCTGGAATACTGGATAAGCTCCCCAAAAAACTTCCTATGGGAGTCCTTGCAGCGCTTACTATTACTACTTCTTTGTTCATGTTTTAGTTTTAATTAATTCAAGAGATGCGAAGTTAGTGATTTTATAAGGAATTAAATAACCTGGGCCTTTTCAGACCTATTTTTACTACATTTGGGCATTACCTGTTAAACTATGAGCGATTTCATTAATAAGCTATATAAAAATCAGGCACTTTTTTATAAGGTTTTCCTGTTTGTGCTTACCTCAGTTTTAATAGTTTATCTCCTTCCAAAAGGGGGGAAATTCAAATACGATATTCCCAAAGGTAAACCTTGGCAATATGAAAATCTTTATGCGCCTTTTGATTTTGCAATTTTAAAATCAGATGAAGAAATAGCTGCTGAAAGGCAGGAAATTACTAATGCTCATGTACCGTATTATAATTTCAATTCCAATATTCCAGAGAAAGTTAGTGAAGATGCACTTCTGGAAGTTCATAATGTTTTTCCCGATACTACCTTAAAAGTATACGAAACAATCATTGATAATTTTGTTACTGAAACTGTAGACAAAATCTATGAATATGGTTTACTTCAGGAAAGTAATCGTTTGGAACCCGATAAACTTGTTTATGTACTTAGGGGAAATGAAGCTTCTGAAGTCGCCTACAGGAAAATTCTTAAGCAGGGAGAAATCCGTTCCTTTTTGAATGATGAAATTGAAAACGCGGGTTTTTCTTCTTTTAAAACGGAATTATTCGAAGTCTTCTTCAATTCTATAGAACCTAACGTTACCTTCAATAATGAGCTTACACAGAAGGAACTTGACAGTAAGCTAAATAATATTTCTTATACCCGTGGAATAATAGAACAGGGCAGCCGTATTATAGCGAAAGGGGAAGTAGTCGAAGGGAATAAATATAATATTCTAATATCCCTGAAAGCCGAATATGAGTCTCAGGTTTGGAGCCAGTCTAATTACAACTGGATAATTGTTGGGTATAGCGCCCTTGTCGCCCTGGCCTTACTTATGCTGTTGCTTTTTATGAGAAAGTACCGAAGAAGTATTTTTGAGAATAATGTGAAGGTGACCTTTATATTCTTCAACATTATTTTCATGCTCATGCTTACCACTTTAGTGGTAAACTTCAATATAGATTATGTTTACGTAGTTCCGTTATGTATTCTCCCGCTTACACTTAAAGCCTTCTTTGACGCGAGATTAGGATTGTTTACCCATGTAATTACTGTTTTACTTCTGGGCTTTATAGTCCCGAACAGTTATGAATATATGTTCCTTCAAATCATTGCAGGAATTGTTACTATTCTCACAGTGAGTGAACTTTATAAAAGAGCGAATCTTTTCATCTCTGTTGGCCAAATTACATTGGTTTATATCATTTCGTATTTTGCTTTTACAGTTATACAGGCAGGAAATGTGGAAGATATAAAAGCCGAAATTTTTCTGACTTTTCTTTTAGGCGGGCTTGCCACACTTTTTGTGCAGCCACTTATTTACGTTTACGAAAAAATATTCGGAATGGTGAGTGATATGTCACTTCTTGAACTTTCTGACACGAATTCAAAATTACTAAAGGAACTTGCTGAAAAAGCTCCGGGAACTTTTCACCATAGTTTAAATGTTGCAAATCTGGCTGAAGCCGCGGCAAATGAAATTAACGCTAATGCAATGCTTGCCAGGGTGGGAGCTTTGTATCATGATATTGGTAAAATGCAAAACCCTACCTATTTTACAGAAAATCAAACCACTTCGGTAAACTCTCACGATGAGTTATCGCCAAGAGAGAGTGCCCAGATAATTATTGAACATGTGATCAAGGGAATTGAGATCGCTAAAAAGAATAATTTACCAGACAGAGTAATAGACTTTATAAGAACTCACCACGGTACCAGTACGGTGTATTATTTCTATATGAAGGAGAAAGAGGCTAATGATAATACTTCTTCCGAAGATTTTAGATATCCCGGGCCTATTCCATTTAGTAAAGAAACAGCGGTCCTTATGATGTGTGATAGTGTGGAGGCGGCGAGTAAAAGTTTAAAAGAACCAACATCAGTTCTTATTGATAATTTTGTAGAAAAAATTGTTGATAAACAAATGGAGGAGGGGCAGTTCCTCAATTCAAATATCACTTTCAAGGAAATACAAATGGTGAAAAAAATTCTGAAGCGTAAGCTTAAGAATATTTACCATTTACGTATTGAATATCCTGAATAGTTAGTGTACTTCAAGGATCTTATGTTCCTTGCCATTAAAACTAAATGATTCACCGGTTTTTTTACCTTTCATTTCCTGATAGATAGGAGCATCTGTGGAAATTGCATAAACAATACTGCCTTCTTTCAGAACGATCTTTCCAAGAGCTGCTGAAATAAAATAATAGTTTTCGCTGGTTTCTACGACACTCCCAAAATCGATAACCTCGCTGTAATGCTTTTGGTCTATGCGCGATAATTTTTCTTTCATCTTACGGGAATTATCGAAGTACTCTGCATATTTTTCAAAATCACCCAATAACTGGCCTTTACTGTCATCTTCGTCATAATCTGTATGCACATCGTTATTTTCCATAGACTCTTTGATGTCATCCATATCCTTTTGATATTTGTCTATTTGGCGATTTACAGTGTCCAGACATTTTATAAATAATTCCTCTTTATTCGCTACCATTTTCTTCTGTTTTCAGATTAGATTTAAAATTAAATAAGCTTTTCGGGCTTACCGAAGATTTAGCAAATATTTAATATGAAACCAGCCTTATACTTATATTAATAAAATATAAGCCTATAAGGTTATTTTTATAGTTTATAAGTTTTTAAACTTATTTTATTATATTTGGAATATGATAGCAGTGATATCAGCAGATCTTTTGTCCTCTTCCAGTTATTCCAAAAAATTTATGGAACAGGTTTTAAATGTTTTAAAATCAGAGTTTAACGAGATAGATAAGCTCAACAAGTCTAGAGCCCCTAATTTTAAAATATTTCGGGGTGATAGCTTTCAGGGCATTCTTGATGATCCATCAGAATCGCTTAAAATAGCGATGCAGTTAAAAACGGCCATTAACCGTCTTCAGGGTGAAAAGAATGAAAGGTCTATTGAGGCAGATCTTCGTTGCGCGATTGGAATAGGGACCTATGATTTTAAAAGAGAATTAATTTCAGAATCTAATGGACAGGCTTTTCAGTTTTCGGGCAGGACCCTGGACTCCATGAAAAATTCAAATAGAAAAACCTTACTCAAAACTCCAGATGATCAAATCAATGAAGAATTTAATACCTCTCTTTATTTATTTGATATTTTGGCTGATAAGTGGAGCACGGCTTCAGCCGAAGTAATTTATTATCTTTTAAAAGATTTAAAAGAAAATGATATTGCCGCAGAACTGGGAATCAGTCAGTCTGCCGTGAATCAGCGAAAAAAAGCAGCCGGTTGGGATGCAATTGCTCAACTTCTTAAACGTTACAAGCATGTAATCTCTCAAAATTTCTCGAATGGAAAATAGCATCTTAATATTTCTTCAGCTATTACTGGCACATATTATTACAGATTTTGTGATCCAGCCTACCATGTGGGTGAGGGATAAAAGAAATAGAAAAGGTGCTTCTGTGTATCTGTATATACATTCACTCATTGCCGGTTTGCTAACCTTTATATTGCTAATGCGTCCGGAATGGTGGTATATAGCGGTTTTTATAAGTTTCACTCACTTCTTCACCGATTTGTGGAAACTTCAGTTTTCAAAAGATAACCTCAAAATATTTGTTTTAGATCAATTACTGCATCTGTTTGGAATCACACTGGCATGGCTTTATATCACCTCAAATTTTGACAATGTAATTCCATTTCTGGGAGACATGTTAAGTTCTAAAGAGGCTCTTGCAATAATTATTGGATATCTCCTAATTATTTTCCCAACTGGATTTTTAATTGGAAAAGCAACTATGCGCTGGCAAAATGAGGTAGAAGACGATCTTAGAAAGAACAGTCTGGATGCTGCAGGGCGTTATATTGGAATTTTTGAACGAATTCTGGTACTTACCTTCGTTCTTACAATGAATTTATCGGCAATAGGATTTTTGATAGCCGCAAAATCCATTCTACGGTTCAGTGATAAATCTGAAACAGGCGCAAGAAAGCAAACCGAGTACGTACTCATAGGAACCCTTATGAGCTTTGCAATCACAATTTTAATAGGCTTTTTAGTACGCCAGGTTACGCTCTAAAAGCTGAATATTGCTTTTCAATCTTTCCTTTACGATATTCATCATACGCTTATTTAGCGCTGAAGAATTTTGAATATAGGCTTCATATTCAGCGATCGTAAACTGACCAATGATCATTCCCTTCAGGCTGTTTCTGAATTTTATATCCTTTTGCACTGCATTTTCTATATAATCCAGTCTTTTCTCCATACTTAGATCATAGAATGCATTTTTGTGTTTTGTGATATAATTTCTAAAAACGGCAACCAGCAAATTGTCCTGAAGTTTTGCGACGGGACGAAGTGTTTCATTTTGAAACCGCTCGTCGGAACTCATGTTTTCTGTTATTCTTGCTGAAGGAATCTCAGGTCTGAGTTCCATTAGGTTAAAATCTCGTGGATTCATGGCAAGTAAAGTTTCTTAAATATAATTATTTATCAATCCACATTTACTGTGCCGCATTCTGATTTGTAAACCGGTTATAAACAATCCCGGGAGTTAAATAAGTCTTAATCGGCCCCCGTATAACCTATCATCTTGCTATCTTTAAAAGAAAAGCATACAGAATAATTGAACTATGATTAAATCAGTAAATCCTTATAACGGAGAAGAAATAGAAAAATTTAAGGAACTTACAAAAGCCGAAATAGACGAAGTGCTGAAAGTTGCAGATTCCCGATTTAAATCCTGGAGAAAAACAACTTTTCAAGAGCGATCGGCACTAATGATGAAGGCTTCAGAAGAACTGAAAAAGAACAAAAAAGAGTATGCCCGTGACATTAGTCTGGAAATGGGAAAGCCTATAAAACAGGCAATTTCAGAAATAGAAAAGTGTGCATGGGTTTGTGAATATTACGCCGAAAATGCCGAAAAACATCTTTCTTCCAAAACTATCAAGACCGATGCGGCTAAGAGTTATGTAAGTTATGAACCCATAGGGACGGTATTGGCCATAATGCCCTGGAATTATCCTTTCTGGCAGGTATTTAGATTTGCCGCTCCTGCTTTAATGGCCGGAAATATAGGTGTTTTAAAACATGCCAGTAACGTAATGCGCTCTGCTAATAATATTCAGAAGGTTTTTGAAAGAGCCGGATTTCCTAAAGGCTGCTTTCAAAATATGGTGCTTGGGAGTAGTAAAATAGAAGATATTATTAAAGATTCCCGAATAAAAGCGGTTACTCTTACCGGAAGTAAGCCAGCAGGATCTGCGGTAGCATCTACGGCAGGGGATCAGATTAAAAAGTCTGTTCTGGAACTTGGAGGCAGTAACGCCCTGGTGGTATTTAAAGATGCTAATATTTCTGAAAGCGTTAAAACCTGCGTAATGGCAAGGTTTCAGAATACCGGGCAGAGTTGTATCGCAGGGAAAAGACTTATTCTGCATGAAAGCATCGCCGATGAATTTTTGGAAGAATTTGTTAGAGAGGTACGCGAATTAAAAAGTGGTGATCCTCTGGATGAAAATACTTTTATAGGCCCTCTGGCCAGAGTTGATCTGGCTGAAGATCTGGAAGCTCAAATCCAGGACTCTGTTAAAGATGGAGCTAAAATAATTCTGGGAGGAAAACGGGATAAGGGTTATCTGGAACCTACTATCTTAACCGGAGTAACTCCCGAAATGAAAATGTTCAGAGAAGAGACCTTTGGACCGGCCATTGGAGTTACCATATTTAAAAAAGATCAGGAGGCTATAGATCTGGTTAATATGTCTGATTTTGGCCTCGGAGTTTCTATTTTCACAGAAGACCAGGAATTTGCCGGCAAAATTATTCCGCAGTTTGAAGATGGAGCCGTGTTTGTGAACGAACTTGTAAAAAGCGATCCCAGGCTTCCTTTTGGAGGCACCAAGATTTCGGGTTATGGAAGAGAACTTTCTGAAGATGGAATCAAAGAATTTGTAAATAAAAAAACGGTTTATTTTAATAAATATTGATTGCCGCGTAAATGAAATTCGGAAAAGTAGAAAACCCCGGAGAGGTAGACTTTACTTTGCCTCCCACACATACGCAAACAAAAAAAGTACTGGAACAGTTCGAGTCTTCGAAGTTCAATGATGTTAGAATTGGTTGTGCCAAATGGAATAAAAAGGATCTTAAGAATTTCTATCCCCGCGGGTCTAAAGAACTGGAATACTATTCCAGTCAGTTTAATTCA
>JAGXII010000069.1 GCA_024635735.1 Christiangramia sp.
CATCCGGTGATAAAAATCACAACTAAAAGAAATAAAAGTTTATTCATTTTTTACGATTTTTAAAAGGATTAGATATAAGTTTTGAATTGTAATAACTCATATCCCCTGTCACTTCGCGGCCAAGCCAATTTGGTTTCTCGAAATCTTCCTCCTCATGATTAAGCTCAATTTCAGCTAATATAAGACCTTCATTATCACCCAGAAATTCATCGACCTCATAGGTATGTTTTCCCTGCGGAACCAGGTATCGGTACTTTTGAATCTTACCAGGCTCGCTAAGTTTTAAAAGCTCTTTGGCTTCGGTAACAGGAATCTGTTTTTCCCACTCAAATCTGGAAAGACCATTTTTTGTTGATTTCCCTTTAATGGTGAGGAAAGCTGCATCATCTGCAATCCTTACCCGAACTGTTCTTTCAGGATGAGTATTCAAATAAGCCTGTTCATAATACATCTTCTTTTTAGCCAAATCTTTAAAGTCCTGCGAATTCACCAAAAATTTTCTTTCTATCTCTTCCATCTATGTTTTAAGATCTTTCTGCAAGTTTTTTAATTTCATTAGATTCTATTCGTACATTATTGTGACCCTTATTTGCAACATAAATCATTGCCTTTACAATCGTTTCCGGATGAATACTTTGATATTTTTTTAATTTCCCATGCAAAAAATAATCTCCCACCTTCATCACTTTCTTCCAGATAGCTTCCATTGGTCGACTTTCTTCCCTGTCCCCTGCTATAAGTGAGGGTTGAAAAATATAGGTCTTCGGAATCTTTTGTTCCAGTACCGCGCCCTCCATCTCTCCTTTTGTACGATTATAAAAAATACGGCTGTCTTCTTTCGCTCCCAGGGCTGAAATCACCACAAAGGTTGAAATCTTATTCTGTTTACTCAATTTTGCCGCGATAGCGGGGATTCCAAAATCGACCTTGCGATATATATCTTTATCGGGAGTCTTTTTCTGGGTACTTCCAACACAACAAAACACTTCATCTCCCTCGAAAAGATCAGAAAGTTTTTCCAGTTCAAAGAGATCTATAAGGTATTCTTGAATTTTAGGATGTTTCTTCTCCACTCTTTTCCTGGTAAATATTTTAATCTTTCGATACCTGTCATCCTCCAGTAGTTTTTCCAGTAAAATACTTCCGGTTAACCCGGTAGCACCAAGAATTATCGCTGTTTTCTTAATTACTGTCATGGAATTAAAACTTGAAAAATTATTAAATCAGAACAATCAAGTCTGTGATCTACATCTTCTGAAGTATAAATATCGGCATTTATTTTCTTAAACAATAGGCTGTTCTCCCCCAGTTCCTGAATAATATGACTGAAAATCTCCATTTAATTTCTAATAAGACTTCTCGAAAACTGAGAAATATATGGGCAATACCGGTACATAGGATTTTTAATTTCTGCTAAAAGATGACAGAAATTTTTTCGGCTTAAATTTGCATCGTGGAACCCCAAAGAAAAATTATTCATATAGATATGGATGCCTTCTATGCATCTGTAGAGCAACTGGACAATCCTAAACTCAGAGGGAAGGCAGTTGCCGTAGGAGGGAGTTCCCAGAGAGGCGTGGTAAGTGCCGCCAGTTATGAAGCCAGGAAATTTGGTGTAAGAAGTGCCATGAGCAGTGTTATAGCCAGGAGAAACTGTCCAGACCTTATTTTCGTTAAACCGCGGTTTGAACGATATCGGGAGATAAGTGAGCAAATTCGGAAAATCTTTTTTGAATATACAGATTTGGTTGAGCCTCTCTCCCTGGATGAAGCCTACCTGGATGTTACACAGAATAAAAAGGGAAATCCAAGCGCCACCCTCATCGCGAAGGAAATTAGAAATAAGATCAAAGAAAAGACCGGGTTAAATGCCTCTGCCGGAATTTCTATAAACAAGTTTATAGCTAAAGTCGCCAGTGACCTTAATAAACCTAACGGACAAAAAACAGTTGCTCCGGAAGAGGTCATAGTATTTCTGGAAGAACTTGATATTAGAAAATTTTACGGGGTTGGAAAGGTTACCGCAGAAAAGATGTACCGTTTGGGAATTTTCAGCGGCAAGGATCTTAAAGAAAAAAGTGAGGCTTTCTTAAGTGAAAATTTCGGAAAAAGCGGTTTACATTTTTATAATGTGGTACGAGGGATTCATCATAGCGAGGTAAAACCACACAGAATTCGTAAATCTCTGGGAGCCGAAAGAACCTTTAATGAGAATATTTCTTCGGAAATTTTTATGCTGGAACGACTGGAAAATATCGCTGAGGAGATCGAACGCCGTTTAACCAAAAGCAAAGTTGCCGGAAAAACAGTCACATTAAAAATCAAATACAGTGATTTTACACTGCAAACCCGAAGTAAAACTATTTCCTATTTTATTTCCTCTAAAGAATTGATTCTTGAATTAGCAAAAGAGCTTTTATATCAGGAAAAAATGAAGAATTCGGTTAGGTTGCTGGGCATAAGTTTGTCAAATCTGAATACAGAAAAAGGAGACCCACAGGAAGAGAAAAAAGAGATATCGGTTCAGCTAAAATTCAAATTTTAAAAATTATTCAGCCTTAGAACTACCTCTACATTTAGTGATTATAAAAAAATAGCCTCGAATGCACTGATAAATTATTAGTACAATCGAGGTTATTAATTATTTTGAAATAAGTCTATTCTATTTCAGAAACCCTAAGGGTATTTACCATTCCTTTTGCAGCAATTGGCATTGCAGCAAGGTTAATCGTAAAATCACCGGCTTCTACGAACTTATATTTTTTAGCTATTTCATTAATGTCTTCTATAGTCTCATCTGTACTAACAAATTTATCATAGAAAAAAGCTTTCACTCCCCATAAGAGGCTTAACTGATTCAATATTCTTTGATTTGAAGTAAATACAAGAATATGAGCTTCCGGCCTCCAGGCAGAGATCTGAAATGCGGTATAACCACTATTGGTCAGGGTACAAATAGCTTTTGCTTTTATTTCATTTGCCATATGAGCTGCGTGATAACACACTGCTTTAGTAATATATCGCTTTGTTCTCACATGTGGTGGTTCATGAGGAACCTTAATAAGTGGTGAGTTCTCAACACTGTTCAAAATCTGCGCCATCTTCTCGATCACCTGAACCGGATACTGTCCAACCGAAGTTTCTCCACTAAGCATCACCGCATCGGCGCCGTCCATAACCGAATTGGCGACATCGTTCACTTCTGCCCTGGTTGGGGTAAGGCTGGTAATCATGGTTTCCATCATCTGGGTGGCGATAATCACCGGGATTCTGGCCTTTTTCGCGGTAAGCACCAATTTCTTCTGAATAAGCGGGACTTCATGGGCAGGAATTTCCACTCCAAGATCTCCACGTGCTACCATAAGCCCGTCGCAATAGGCAACGATCTTATCAATATTTGCCACTCCTTCAGGCTTCTCAATTTTAGCAATTATAGGAATTTTATATTCTGAGTGTTTTTTAATTAGATTTTGGAGCTCAATAAGATCTTCAGCATGCCTTACAAAAGAAAGAGCCATCCAGTCCACTCCAATTTCGCAGGCGAAAATAGCATCTTTAACATCTTTTTCAGTCAATGCAGGTAAAGAAATACTGGTATTGGGAAGATTTACTCCTTTTTTAGATTTTAAAGGTCCGCCCTGAATAACCCTGGTTTTAACCTCATCCTTTTTATTGGTATGTACCACTTCAAAAATGAGTTTCCCGTCGTCTAACAAAATCCTTTCCCCGGCTTTAACGTCCTGAGGGAAGGAATCGTAATTCATATAAACTCTTTTGGCTGTACCTTTAAATTCCATTCCTGTGGCAAATACTATCTCATCACCTTCACTCACTACAACTTCCTCCTTCATAGTTCCAACCCGAAGCTTAGGACCCTGTAGGTCGCCAAGGATAGCAGCATTAAAACCATCTTCCTCATTTAGTTCACGTATCATTTGGATACGCTCTTTTACGTCATCATAATTTGCATGAGAAAAATTAATTCGGAAAACATTTACACCTGCCTGCAGCATTTTTCTTAGTACATCCTTACTACTGGTTGCAGGGCCCAGTGTAGCGACAATTTTTGTTTTCTTATTGGTAGGCATTATTCGAAAATTAGATTTTGTTTGGATTTTATTTTGTTTACTTCTACTGCATGCGCAGTTTGGATCTGTGGTATCTGCGCAACTTTTGTCAGTATTCTCGTAAATTCTTTTTGTTCAATTTCTTCACTTATCTTAAGAAAATAATCCACCCGGCCATATTCGGGTATAAGATTTACTTCCTGTGGTCGAACCTCTTCTTCCGCAAAGAGAGAACCGGAACTCAAAATTTTCTTAGGTTCACCTTTAAACTTATTGGATACGAGGTAAAAGTTTCGATAGGTGTTTGGGTCTTTATGCGAGTATAGAGCATATACCGCCTGATAATCGGCATAGTTGAAATCTATATCTCTTCTTTCTCTTTCAAGCTTGATTTTGAGATACTTATTTATAAAATACGCCATTTTATATCCTTCTAAAGAGGAGTAAATGGCGATTAAATAAAAGTGCTCTTCTTCAACGTCCAGCAGCAGTTTATGCGATTGCATAAATTCTTTACTTTAAGGTTAAAGATAATATTTGATTAGTAAAATGACGATTTTTACACCTTAAAATTCATAATTTTTTACGAAAACGTTTTAGTTTAAGTTAAATCGTCAAAAATTATTTTATTTTACTCTGTAAAGCGTAATAGGCTCTTTTGGAAGCTTTTTCTTCAGCCTTTTTCTTGGAAGTGGCCCGGGCCTTCGCTACCACGCGATCGTTAATACGCAGTTTTACCGCGAAATGCTTAAGTTCATCGTTGCCGGTGTCCTCATAAACCTCATAATCGAAGCCTTTTTTTTCTTTCTGACACCACTCTATGAGAAGGCTTTTATAACTAATTACTTTCCCTTCAAGTTGCTCAATATCAACATACGGATCTATAACCCGTTCATAAATAAATCTTCTGCAGTATTTATAACCACGATCCAGATATATAGCTCCTATCAGAGCTTCAAAAAGATTCCCGTGAATATTTGCTCCAAATTGATCTGTCGGGATATTCGTTTCGATATATTTTAATAAGTTAAGATCTTTTCCCAATTCGTTCAAATGCTTTCGGCTTACCACCTTAGAACGCATCTTGGTAAGATATCCTTCATTACCGCCGGGAACAGCTTTAAATAAATGGGAGGCAACCACGGCGCTAAGCATAGCATCTCCCAGGAATTCCATTCTTTCGAAGTTTATGGCGTTTCCTTCTTCGTCTTTCTTGTTTAGAGATCTGTGGGTGAAGGCTTTTTTATAATGAAAAATATTCTTAGGCTTAAACCCCAGAATTTGTACCAACACATTAAAAAAATTCCCGTCTTTAGAAAAACGGGAATTTAATATGTTGCGAATAACACTCATTGCTTACTCGTCTAAATTCTTAAATAACACACAGGCATTGTGTCCTCCAAAACCAAAGGTATTACTCATAACCACATTAACCTGCCTTTTCTGAGCTTTGTTAAGGGTTAGGTTTAACTCCGGATCTATATTTTCATCCACATGTTCGTGGTTGATAGTAGGAGGTACAATTCCATTCTTCATTGAAAGGATCACAGCAATAGCTTCAATGGCTCCGGCTGCTCCTAACAGGTGTCCTGTCATGGATTTTGTGGAATTGATGTTTATTTTTTTCGCATGCTCACCAAAAACCTTCGAGATAGCTTTGAGTTCAGCTACATCTCCTAAAGGAGTAGAGGTTCCGTGAGTATTGATAGCATCCACATCTTCCGGTTTCATTCCGGCATTCCTTAAACAATTCTTCATAACAGCCACAACTCCATCCCCTTCAGGATGCGGTGCCGTCATGTGATAGGCGTCTGAAGATAATCCGCCACCAAGAACTTCTGCATAGATCTTTGCGCCACGCGCTTTTGCATGCTCATACTCTTCAAGAATAAGAGCACCGCCACCTTCTCCTAAAACAAATCCATCCCGGGTAGCGTCAAATGGTCTTGAAGCAGTTTCCGGACTTTCGTTTCTGGTAGAAAGCGCATGCATCGCATTAAATCCACCCATCCCAGCCATTGTTACAGCCGCCTCAGATCCTCCTGAAACGATAATATCACTATGGCCTAAACGAATGTTGTTCAACGCATCAATCATGGCATTGGCAGCAGAGGCACAGGCTGAGACCGTGGTATAATTCGCTCCCATAAAACCATGACGAATGGAAATATTACCAGGGGCAATATCGGCAATCATCTTTGGTATAAAAAACGGATTAAACCTGGGAGTCCCATCTCCCTGCGCAAAATTGATAACTTCGTCCTGGAAAGTTTCAAGACCCCCGATACCAGCTCCCCAAATAACTCCAACGCGATATTTATCTACCGTATTGAGATCTATTCCGGAATCTTTTATCGCCTCATCGGAAGATACGATCGCATACTGAGCAAACCTATCAAGTCTTCTAACTTCTTTACGATCAAAGAAGTCCAAAGGATCGAAATTTTTGAGTTCGCAAGCGAATTTAGTCTTGAACTTTTCGGCATCAAAATAAGTGATAGGCGCGCTACCGCTTTTACCATTTACCAGTCCTTCCCAATATTTCTCAATATTGTTACCAATTGGGGTTAAGGCACCAAGGCCCGTAACTACAACTCGCTTTAACTCCATATAGGTGTGTTGATTTTTATTTTTTAGCGTCTTCGATATATGAAATTGCCTGACCTACAGTAGCGATATTCTCTGCCTGATCGTCTGGAATCTGAATGTCGAATTCCTTTTCGAATTCCATGATCAATTCCACTGTGTCTAGTGAATCAGCACCCAAGTCGTTGGTGAAGCTGGCTTCGTTTACAACTTCGTTCTCGTCAACTCCTAATTTGTCAACGATAATAGCTTTTACTCTTGATGCAATGTCTGACATAATTTTTTATTTTAATTTTGATTAGGTGGCAAAAATAAAAAACTTTATTTTAAAACCGATTTTTACTCCGAAAATGTGATTGTAATTTACATATTTTCATCGAAACCAATTAATTTTACATCCTAATAAATGTTAAGAGCCTAATTTTGAACGATAAACCAAAAAGCCCTACAAAAAAGATTGTTATTTTTGCTTCCGGATCGGGTACCAATGCCGAAAATATAATAAAATACTTTCAAAACTCTGAAAAAACGCAGGTAGTTGCCGTGCTTTCTAATAAAAGATCGGCCGGAGCACTTAAAAAAGCTCACGATCTCAATGTAAAAGCTCTCCTTTTTGATAAAGAAGCCCTTTATAATACACGCGAGGTTTTAAATATTTTAAAGGATATAAATCCAGATCTTATTGTTCTGGCAGGTTTTTTATGGCTTCTCCCAAAAAAAATTCTTAAGCAATTCTCAAATCGAATCATCAATATTCACCCTGCCTTATTACCTGATTACGGAGGAAAAGGTATGTATGGCAGTCGGGTACATGAATCGGTTATTGAAAATAGGGAAAAGGAAAGCGGTATTACTATTCATTATGTAAATGAAGAGTACGACGATGGAAAAATCATATTTCAGGAAAAAATTCCACTTCAAAACAACGAGACTCCTGAAAGTCTTGCCCTGAAAATTCATCAACTGGAATATCGTCACTTTCCCGAGGTGATCGAGAAACTACTACAAGAAAAATCATAGTGCAGGAATCTTTAGTTCATATATATACCGATGGTGCCGCAAGGGGTAACCCCGGTCCCGGAGGTTATGGAATTATCATGGAATGGGTAGGAAAACCATACCAGAAAGAATTTTCAGAAGGATTTAAACTTACTACCAATAACAGGATGGAACTCATGGCCGTGATCGTAGGCTTAAGAAAGCTCAAGAACCCCAGCACCAGTGTAACTGTTTTCACAGATTCTAAATACGTGGCCGATGCGGTAACCAAAGGCTGGGTATTCAACTGGGAGAAAAAAGGATTCGTCAATAGAAAAAATACCGATCTCTGGATTGCCTTTCTTAAGGAATACCGGAAACACAAGGTAAAATTTCAATGGATAAAAGGCCATAATGATCATCCGCAAAATGAACGCTGTGACGTACTGGCGGTAACTGCATCAAAAGGTAAGAATCTCAAAAAAGATGCTGGCTATAAGCCTTAACAATACTTCATGAAATTGAGGTTTATACCTTGAAAAACAAACTGTATATTTGCAGCGTAATTTTAAAAACTATTATGAGCAAACTACTTATTGTAGGAACTGTAGCCTTTGATGCCATTGAAACCCCGTTTGGGAAGACCGATAAAATACTGGGAGGTGCAGCGACCTATATAGGTCTCTCTGCATCTCATTTTAATGTAGACAGCGCTGTAGTTTCAATTGTAGGTGAAGATTTTCCCGATAAATATTTAAACCTGCTTGAAAATAGCAACATAAATATAAAAGGTATTGAAGTGGTAAAAGGCGGAAAAACTTTCTTCTGGAGTGGTCGTTATCACAATGATCTCAATACCCGGGATACCCTGGACACCCAATTAAATGTGCTTGCCGACTTTAACCCGGTTGTACCGGAATCTTATAAAGATGCTGAATATGTAATGCTGGGCAACCTGCATCCACTTGTTCAGTTAAGTGTTCTGGAGCAGGTTGAAAACCCTAAACTGGTAGTGCTTGATACCATGAACTTCTGGATGGATAATACACTGGAAGATCTTATGAAAGTGATCGAAAAAGTTGATGTAATCACTATCAATGATGAAGAGGCACGACAACTTTCCGGAGAGCATTCCTTAGTGAAGGCTGCAAGAAAGATTGAAGAAATGGGACCAAAATATGTGGTAATAAAAAAAGGGGAGCATGGAGCTTTACTTTTTCAGGAAGATCAGATATTTTTCGCCCCGGCTTTACCGCTTGAAGAAGTTTTTGATCCAACAGGAGCAGGAGATACTTTTGCGGGAGGATTTATAGGTTATCTGGCCCGAACTGGCGATATTAGTTTTGAAAACATGAAAAGTGCAATTATATATGGATCTAATCTGGCTTCCTTCTGCGTTGAAAAATTTGGAACCGAGAGGATGCAGGAATTAACCGAATCGCAAATAAATGAGCGACTGGATGAATTCAAAAAATTAACACAGTACGAAACGCAATTAAATTAAAATAACGCCCTGTAATTTCAGGGCTTTTTTTGTGACAAATATATAACTCCAAAATAAGGGACCTACAATTATGAGTGATGCTTTAAAACACGAATGCGGAATTGCACTTATAAGACTTCTAAAACCTCTTGACTATTATAAAGAGAAATACGGAAGCGCTTTCTACGGTGTAAATAAAATGTATTTAATGATGGAGAAACAGCATAACCGGGGACAGGACGGCGCCGGTTTTGCCAGCATCAAACTCAATACTATTCCTGGTGAGCGATATATAAGCAGAATACGTTCAAACGCTTCTCAACCTATTCAGGATATTTTTGAACAGATCAATCACCGGATAAATGATGAGATAAAGGCTAATCCTGAATATGCCGATGATACCGAACTTCAAAAAAGGCATATTCCCTACTTAGGGGAAGTTTTCCTGGGGCATGTTCGCTATGGAACTTTCGGGAAAAACAGCATAGAAAGCGTGCATCCCTTTTTGAGACAGAATAACTGGATGCATCGTAACCTTATAGTTGCGGGTAATTTTAATATGACCAACGTGAACAAGTTGTTCAACAATCTGGTTGAGCTTGGGCAGCATCCAAAAGAAAGAGCCGATACTGTTACCGTAATGGAAAAGATCGGTCATTTTTTAGATTCTGAAGTTCGAAAACTCTATAAAAAATTAAAGAAAGAAGGCTATTCAAAAGTTGAAGCCTCACCAATAATCGCAGAACAGTTAAATGTCACCAAAATACTTAGAAAATCTTCAAAACTCTGGGATGGTGGTTATGCCATAGCCGGATTGATGGGTCATGGAGATTCTTTTGTTTTGAGAGATCCGGCAGGAATCCGCCCCGCTTATTATTATAAAGATGATGAAGTGGTGGTAGTTGCTTCAGAAAGGCCGGTAATTCAAACTGTTTTTAATGTAGATTTTAACGATGTTCATGAACTTCCTCCGGGAAATGCTATCATTACAAAGAAGAACGGAAAGACTTCTATCAAAGAAATCATCGAGCCTTTAGAAAGAAAGGCCTGCTCATTTGAACGTATTTATTTCTCACGTGGTAGCGATGCAGAAATTTATCAGGAAAGAAAGATGCTGGGAAGGCTGTTAATGCCTGAGGTGCTTAAATCTATAGATCATGATACTTTAAAAACAGTATTCTCGTTTATTCCCAATACCGCCGAAACCTCTTTCTATGGAATGGTAGAAGCCGCGCAGGATGAACTAAACAAACAGAAAAATGAAGCTATCCTGGAAGAAAAGGAAACCCTTACAGATGCCAGGCTTCAGGAAATTCTATCACATAGATTAAGAACGGAGAAAATTGCCATAAAGGATGTAAAACTGCGCACATTTATTACAGAAGACAGCAGCAGGGATGATCTGGTTGCTCACGTATATGATGTAACCTACGGAGTGGTAAGACCAGAGGATAATCTGGTAATTATAGATGATAGTATTGTACGTGGAACCACTTTAAAAAAGAGTATCATTAAAATGATGGACCGCCTTAAACCCAAAAAAATAATTGTGGTTTCATCGGCACCTCAAATACGATATCCGGACTGTTACGGAATTGATATGGCTCGTCTGGAAGATTTAGTAGCTTTTAGAGCGGCTTTAGACCTTCTTAAAGAGGATGGAAAATATGATATAGTAGAAGAGGTATATAATAAATGTAAGGAGCAGGTGGATCTGGATGATAATGAAGTTAAGAATTTCGTGAAGGAAATTTATGAACCTTATTCCGATGAACAGATCTCTAATAAGATTTCTGAATTACTTTGTGATAAAGAAGTTAATGCAGAAGTAAAGGTTATTTATCAAACTGTAGATAATTTGCATAGAGCCTGCCCGAAGAATTTAGGTGACTGGTATTTTACAGGTGACTATCCCACCCCTGGTGGTAATCGGGTAGTAAACCGCGCTTTTATGAACTTTTTCGAAGGTAAAAAGGACCGGGCTTACTAATTTTAGGTAGTTCGTCTAAAATTTATGTAGTTGATCTAAAATTATTGGCCTGTTGGGTTTTTATATCTACTTTAGTTAAGCCATAACATAAGTAGGTTAAGTTCATGGTAGATTTGGGGCAAAAAAAGGTGGAATCATATTCCGCCTTTTTTTATTTCTTCTGTTTATCCCTCATCCTATACTCATTAAACAAAATACTGGTAGTCAGTATTTTAACTAATATTTTGGTATTTCGTCTAAATTATTCTCACCGTACGATCTTTCTTTCTATCTTTATTAGACCATAGCATAAGTAGGTTAAGTTCATGGTAGATTTGGGGCAAAAAAAGGTGGAATATGATTCCGCCTTTTTTTATGGAATAAACTGAGGTGGTAAAACCATACATCAGTAAAGTTTCTCCGGGGCAAGCCCACGGAGCATTTTTGTTGAACACGTTTTCAGACTTTACATCATTTACTAACGAGGCAAGCCTCGGGGTATTTACCCTTTTTAGAATAAAAAAGCCCCGCCAAATGGCGGGGCTTTCCATATTTATTTACCTTAAAATTACTTTGCCTTCGCATATCTGCTGGCTACTTCTTTCCAGTCAATAACATTAAAAAATGCATCGATATATTCAGGACGTCTGTTTTGGTAATGGAGATAATATGCATGCTCCCATACATCTATTCCTAAAATTGGTTTTCCTCCACAACCTACTTCCGGCATAATAGGGTTATCCTGGTTTGGAGTAGAGCAAACTTCAACTTTACCACCTGAATGAACACAAAGCCATGCCCATCCTGAACCAAACTGTCCGGCCGCTTTCTTCGCAAATTCATCTTTAAGGGCTTCAAAAGATCCATATGCATTCTGGATAGCTTCAGCAAGTTCTCCTTCTGGTTTTCCTCCACCTTCCGGAGACATAATTTCCCAGAACAGACTATGGTTATAATATCCGCCTCCATTATTTCTTACTGCGGTATTAGCCATATTCAAATTTTTAAGGATATTCTCGATATTTTTTCCTTCCATATCCGTTCCTTCAATGGCAGCATTAAGTTTTTTGGTATAACCGGCATGATGTTTTCCATGGTGGATTTCCATGGTGCGGGCATCAATATGTGGTTCCAGTGCATCAAATGCATATTTTAATTTTGGTAATTCGAAAGACATAATTTTCTTATTTTTTAGTGATTTTTACTTAAACTCCCTCAAA
This sequence comes from Christiangramia sp., assembly GCA_024635735.1. GTDB lineage: Bacteria > Bacteroidota > Bacteroidia > Flavobacteriales > Flavobacteriaceae > Christiangramia. The sequence continues at coordinate 12,304 of JAGXII010000069.1, forward strand.
TTTAGCCATTCAGGAATATAATGGAAATTATTTAGTGTTATAAAATACTTAAAAGGAACAGGAGTTTGGAACTCCTTTTTATTTTAAATTTAGATTTTCATATCTATGTGGTGAAAACCGCGAATACCCTATTTTTTGAAGAATAAATTCACAATTTATAACGCATCAGCCGGCTCGGGGAAAACATTTACTCTGGTCAAAGAATATCTTATCCTTCTTTTTGAATCAGATAAAAGAGATCGCTATAAAAATATTCTTGCAATTACCTTTACCAATAAGGCCGTTGGAGAAATGAAAAGACGAATTATAGAAAGTCTGGCCAATTTCTCCAAACCCGGCGTTACTCCTCTTAACAATCAAATGTTCCGTATCATTTCCGAAGAAACAGGGATAGATTCGGAAGAAATAAAGAAGAAATCGACGTCAATCCTCAAGAGTATTATTCATAATTACGCGGCATTTGAGGTCTCAACCATAGATGGATTTACACATCGGGTTTTAAGAACATTCGCGCGTGACCTGGGAATTCCTATGAATTTTGAGGTGGAGCTGAGCACAGAGGAAATCCTCATGGAGGCAGTAGACAGCCTTATTAGCAGGGCCGGAACCGATGAAAAACTCACCAGGGTCCTGGTAGACTTCACTCTTTCTAAGACCGATGAAGATAAAAGCTGGGATATTAGCAGGGATCTTTTTGAGATTTCCCGCCTTTTAGTGAATGAGAATAATCAAAAAGCCATTAAACTTCTAAAATCCAAAACCCTGGAAGATTTTGAAGTATTCACTAAAGAACTAAAAGGAAATCTCAGGGAAACGAAGAAAAATTTGAAGAACTCTGCCGATCTTTTCTTCGAAATAATCCACAATAATGGAATTGAAGAAAAAGATTTTAGCGGCGGATATGTTCCAAAACATTTCGCGAAACTTCAATCTGGCAATGCTTCTGTAAATTTTGAAACCAAATGGGCTAAAAATATAGAGGACCTTCCTTTATACCCTAAAAAATGTAGTGATACTGCCAAAGTTGCTATAGACTCAATTCAGCCTCAAATTGTGGAGATCTTTGAAGCGACGAAAAAAGCCTATTTCCAGATCGAATTCCTTGAAGAAATTCAAAAAAATCTTGTTCAGTTATCTCTTCTAAATGAAATTAATCACGAAGTAGAAGAGATCAAAAAAGAAAGGAATATTGTTCTTATTTCAGAATTTTACCCGAAAATTAGTGAACAGGTAAAAGATCAACCTGCACCTTTTATATATGAACGCCTTGGAGAACGTTATCACCATTACTTTATAGATGAGTTTCAGGATACCTCTATTATGCAGTGGGAAAATCTTATTCCTTTAATAAATCACAACCTTTCCGGAAGTGAAATCAGTTCTGGTCTTACCATCGTAGGAGATGCAAAGCAAAGTATTTATCGCTGGCGCGGAGGAAGAGCCGAGCAGCTTATAGATCTAAGCCACGATAAAAATCCATTTCAAACCGAAAAAACACTGGTTAATTTACCCGATAATTACAGAAGTGGTTCTGTAGTGGTAAATTTTAATAACAGCTTCTTCAACTACGCTGCTTCTATGCTGAGTTTTCCAGATTATGCCGAACTTTTTCAGGAATCTTCTCAAACTCCAAAAAAGGGAAATTTTGGTTATGTTAACCTCAGCTTCCTGGAATGTGCTAATCGTGAGGAAGAGTATGAAATTTATCCTGAAAAAATTCTGGAAATAATCAGGGAACTGGATGAAAAGCAGTTTGAACGCCGTGATATTTGTATTCTCACCAGAACCAGAAAAGAAGGCGTTAAAATAGCGGAATATCTTAGTTTGAATCAGGTTCCGGTGGTTTCTTCTGAAACCCTTCTTCTCTCACAGTCAGATAAAGTGAATTTTATAATCAATTTACTTTCGTTATCGGTAAAACCTTCAGATGAAAAGATCAAATTTCTCGTCCTGGACTATCTTACCGAAAGATATTTAAATGAAGCTGAAACTTATTCAGTTTTATCTGAAAGTCTGCAAAAGCAGGGAAAAGATCTTTTTTTATGGCTGCTTCCTTTTGAAATTGAATTTGATCCCGAACAGCTTAAGAAATTCTCTATCTATGAAGCTGTAGAGTATATTATAAGAAGTTTTAACCTTGTTCCAACTTCTGATGCCTACATTCAGTTTTTTCTGGACTTTGTTTTTGAAACTACACAGAAATCGGTTACCGGATTAAATTCATTCCTCGAAAAATGGGAACAAAAGAAAGATAAATTAAGCATTGTGGTTCCTGAGGCTGAAAACGCGGTTCGTATAATGACGATTCACAGTTCTAAAGGCCTTGAATTTCCTGTAGTGATCTATCCTTTTGCAAATTCTGAATTACAAAATACCCGCAATGACAATTTATGGCTTCCGTTAAATAATGAAAATGTTCCGGTGGCCTATATAAGCGCTTCGCGAAAAATGCTTAACTGGAATGAAGATATAGCGGGACAATACAAAGAACTCCTGGCGCAGAATGAGCTGGACACCCTTAATATATTATATGTGGCCTGTACGCGGGCAGCAGAAAGGCTTTATATACTTTCCAATTATAATGAGAAGCCAAAAAGTTCTCCTAATATTTCAGATCTACTAGTTGATTACCTGAAAGCTTCAGGAAACTGGAGTGGTGACAGGACCATAGAATTTGGACAATCTGATGGCCCCGTTCATATTACTGCACCTTCTAATACAAGTATAACCTCCCAAAGGTTCTTTTCTTCGGCGGTTCAAAACAACGCGGTGAATATTGTTACAAAATCGGGTTCACTTTGGGATTCAAAACAACAGGAAGCTATAGAAAAAGGAGAGATCATTCACGAAATTTTATCGTGGATCCAGGCTTCAGAAGATCTTGAAAAGGCGATGCGAAAAGCAATTTCAACGGGACTTATCACCAGGAGTTCTGAAAAAGAAATTTCTGGAGTGATTTCAGGGATCATTCATCATCCTGAACTAAACCAATATTTCTCCACCGATATGAGAATACTCAACGAAAAGGAAATTTTATCAGTAACCGGAGAGAGACTGCGACCAGACCGTCTTAATTTTCAAGATAGAAAAGTTACAGTAATAGATTACAAGACAGGAGGATTTGTAGACAAGCATGAAAAGCAAGTTCAGGCCTACGCCAGGGTTCTTAAAAATATGGGATACGAAGTAGCAGAATGTTTACTGGTTTACACCCATGATCCTGTAAGTATAAAAAAGGTAAAAGAAGTTTAAATTTGTTCTCTGGGGGGCTTTATGGAATTTTCGATAATAGCTTCCAATAACTTATTTTTTTAAACAGAATATAAATACACGAAAAATAATCAAACTATGTACACATCTATAAAAGAGCATTTGCAAAAAGAAATAGAAGAGATAAAGGAAGCCGGATTATATAAAAGGGAGCGAATCATCACAAGCCCCCAGGATGCGGTGATTAAAATCTCAACTGGTCAGGAAGTGATCAATTTCTGTGCGAATAACTATTTGGGGCTGTCTTCGCATCCAGATGTTATCCAGGCCGCCAAGGACACTATGGATACCCATGGCTTCGGAATGTCCAGCGTACGTTTTATTTGCGGAACTCAGGATATTCATAAAGAACTGGAGCGCACCATTGCCGACTTTTATGGAACTGAAGACACCATTTTATATGCAGCGGCTTTCGATGCCAACGGAGGAATTTTTGAACCTCTTTTTACTGCTGAAGATGCGATTATATCAGATTCGATAAATCACGCCTCCATTATTGATGGGGTAAGACTTTGTAAAGCCGCCCGATACCGTTACGAAAATGGCAATATGGAGGATCTGGAAAAACAATTAAAGGATGCTAATGAAAAAGGTGCCAGATTTAAAATTATTGTAACCGATGGCGTTTTCTCTATGGATGGGCTGGTAGCTCCACTGGACAAAATATGTGATCTGGCAGATAAATACGATGCTCTTGTAATGATTGATGAGTGTCATGCCACCGGATTTATTGGTGAAAAGGGAATTGGAACACTCGAAGAAAAAGGAGTGATGGACCGCGTTGATATTATTACAGGAACTCTGGGAAAAGCACTTGGAGGTGCTATGGGTGGATACACCACTGCAAAAAAAGAAATCATAGAAATTCTAAGGCAAAGATCCCGTCCATATCTCTTCTCAAATTCTTTGGCGCCGGCTATAGTTGGAGCTTCAATTAAGGTATTTGATATGTTGAAAAACGATGACAGCCTCAGAAAAAAACTAAAAGAAAACACGGCTTATTTTAAGAAGGAAATTAAGGATGCCGGTTTCGAAATTATAGATGGAGAGGCGGCTATTGTTCCTGTAATGCTGCACGATGCCAAGCTTTCTCAGCAAATGGCAGACAAATTACTGGAAGAAGGCATCTATGTTATTGGTTTCTTTTACCCGGGAGTTCCAAAGGGAAAAGCTAGAATCCGGGTGCAACTTTCTGCTGCTCACGAGAAAGAACATTTGGATAAAGCGATCGCGGCATTTAAAAAAATAGGAAAGGAATTAGGGGTAATTTAATGTTAACAAGTGAATTTAAAATTTGATAATTTATTCGTAAAATTATTGATTATCAGATCTTAAAACATCGCCAAATCGCTTGGAATCGCCCACTAATTAAGAAAACTTTATTATTTTTGTCTTTGTTAATATGCATTAAGCACATACTTTTGTTAGCGATTAACACTTAAAACTAAACTATTAAATATGAAACATCTTAGCAAAATTGTAATGGCCTTTATATTCGTATTGGGCTTTACTACTGTTCAGGCACAGGATGCTGACAACCCGTGGGCCATAGGACTTGGCGTTAATGCGGTAGATTTCTATCCTGTTGGCGAGAATGCACCTCAGGGAGGATTCTTTGACGAATATTTCAACACAGGAGATCATTGGAATATTATCCCTGCTATCTCTAAGCTTACAGTTTCCAGATATCTTGGAGCAGGATTAGTTGCAGAGGTTGGAGGATCTTTAAACCAGATCAATAAATTTGGAGATAGATCTATTTCTGATCTTGCTTATTATTCAGCTGATGCCTCTTTAGATTACAGTCTTCGCGCTTTACTTAACGACGGATGGTTTGATCCTGTTGTTGGTGTAGGTGGAGGTTATACCTGGATTGGTAATAAGGATGGTGAAGACCTTGCCAATTTTGATGGCGCTACTTTAAACGGGAAACTTGGAGTTAACTTCTGGTTCTCAGATAATATTGCTTTAGCAATCGAATCTAAATATAAGCATGCTTTCGAAACTGAAACTGCTTCTCATTTCCAGCATTCTGCTGGAATCAAATTCGTTTTTGGAGGTACTGATACCGACGGAGATGGAATTTATGACAAGGATGATGAATGTCCGGAACAACCAGGTCTTCCTGAGTTTAACGGATGTCCGGACTCTGATGGTGACGGAATCGAAGATCGTCAGGATGCATGTCCAAATGAAGCTGGTTTAGCTGAATTTGATGGATGTCCTGATACTGATGGTGATGGTGTTGCCGATCCTGATGATGATTGTCCTGAAGTTGCCGGTCTTGCTGAAATGAATGGTTGTCCTGATGCTGATGGTGATGGTGTAAGAGATGATGAAGATGACTGTCCAAACGAAGCTGGTCCAGCTGAAAATGACGGATGCCCATGGCCTGATACTGATGGGGATGGAATCCTTGATAAGGATGATGACTGTCCTGAAGTAGCTGGTGTTGCTGCATCTAACGGATGTCCGGAACCAACTGCTGAAGTAATTTCAGAATTGAATGAATATTCTAAAACAGTTCTTTTCGATCTTAACAAAGCGACTATCAGACCAGAATCTGAAGAAGCTTTACAGTCTATTCATGACATCATGCATGAGTACCCACAAACTATCTTCCATATTGAAGGACATACAGATAGTACAGGTAGTGAAGCTTATAACATGAAGCTTTCAAAAGAGCGTGCTGTTTCTGTTAAAACCTGGTTAGAGAAAAATGGTATCCCAGCTAGCAGATTAACTTCTGAAGGATACGGTGAATCTCAACCGATTGCAACAAACAATACTGCTGCCGGAAGACAGGATAACAGACGTGTTGAAATTTCTTTAGATAAAGACAAAGAAATGAAAGACAAATCTGGTGATGAAATGAACTAATCATTTCTGAATAATTCCATAAAGAAAACGCTCCACATTGTGGGGCGTTTTATTTATTTTAGGGGTATGGAATCATTTATTCGTGAGGTACTTCTCAACCTCCAAAAATCTTCACATAATTTATCTGATATTGTCTTCATACTGCCCAGTAAAAGAGCAGGCTCTTATCTTTTAAAAGAACTTTCGGCCATTTCAGAAGTCAATGTCTTTGCCCCTACTGTACTAAGCATTGAGGAGTTTACCGAGGAAATCTCAGGCCTGCAATCTATCGATAACACCATAAGCCTCTTTGAATTTTACGAAGCTTATAAGAACCAAACTTCCAAAGAAGAAAGAGAAGATTTCGAAACCTTTATTTCATGGGCTCAAAGCCTGATCCACGATTTTAATGAAATTGACCGGTATCTTATAGATTACAGATCCTTCTTTAACTATCTGTCCGGCATTCAGGATATCAATCACTGGTATTTACAGGATGAAAAAACAGAGCTCATTAAAAGATACCTGGCGTTCTGGAAAAAACTACCTGATTATTACGAAGGTCTGAGAGATCAACTTCTTGCAAAAGAGCAGGGATACCAGGGTTTAATATATCGCAAAGCTGCAGAAAATATTGAAAATTACACACGCCAGAATCAATCACATCATGTATTTATTGGCTTCAACGCACTCAATGCTTCCGAACAATTAATTCTTCAGCATTTACTGGAAAGTGGAAAATCACATGTATTCTGGGACATTGATGAAACTTTTTACAAAGACCGCTCTCATGGCGCTTCCATGTTTCTGCGTAAATACTTAAACGACTGGAAATATTATCAAAAATACCCATACAAAGAGTTCACAAATCAATTTTCAGAAGAGAAAAATATCAAGCTTATAGGAGTACCTAAAAACATTGGGCAGGCTAAGTATTTAGGTGAAATATTATCCGATCTTGATATGGAGCAGTTAGAAAATACAGCAGTGGTTCTCGGGGAAGAAGAACTGCTATTACCTGTTTTAAACAGCCTTCCTTCCTCCATAAAAGATTTGAACATCACTATGGGTTTTCCTGTGAAAAATGCTCCTGTGAATTCATTATTTGAAGCACTTTTCCAGCTTCATATGGCGAAAACTGAAAGTTTCTATTTTAAAGAGGTAATCCAGATCGCTCATCACCCCTCCCTGCAATCTATTCTAAAGGAACATTCTGAAAATCTTATCGCTCAGATACATTCTGAAAATCTGGTATATCTTGACTATAAACGGATTCTTGGCATGTTCCCGGAAGAGTTTCATGGTCTTATTAAATCATTATTTAAGTCAAAAAAAGATTCCATTGATGAGTTTATAGAAAGTCTGCATGAAATTATTCAGCAATTAAAATCTCAACTTCATGAAGAAGAGGATAAATTAGGTTTGGAGTTTCTTTACCATTTCCACATACTATTTAATAAGCTTGAAAACCTCAACAATCAATATCCCCATTTAAAAACTATTAAGGCACTTCATGGATTTTATAAGGAACTTGTGAGTACCCAAAGCCTGGATTTCCAGGGAAGGCCCTTTAAGGGACTTCAGCTTATGGGAATGCTGGAATCAAGGGCACTTGATTTTGAAACGGTAATCATCACCTCCCTTAATGAAGGCGTATTACCGGCGGGAAAATCTGATAATTCCTTTATCCCTTATGATCTTAAACAGCAATACCAGTTGCCTACCTATAAAGAGAAGGATGCCGTTTATACCTATCACTTCTATAGATTGCTGCAACGCGCCAAAAATGTGTATTTATTATATAACACCGAGGCTGAAGGTTTAAATTCAGGAGAAAAGAGCCGTTTTATCACACAACTGGAAGTGGAAAATCAAAATTCACATACTTTAGAAAATATCCTGGTAAATCCTAAAGTTCCGGTATTGGGAGCCGAGTTAAAAGAGATCAAAAAAACTCCTGAAATTATGGCGAGAATAAGGTCTCTGGCTTCCTCAGGTTTCTCTCCTTCAGCACTTACCACCTATATTAGAAATCCGCTGGATTTTTATATCCAGTATGTTCTGGGGATAAAAGATCAGGACGAAGTAGAAGAAACTGTCGCCTTCAATACTCTGGGAACGGTTGTCCATAATAGTCTGGAAAGCCTTTATAAGCCCTATGAAGGTAAAATTATAACTGAAGAAATTATTCTGAACTTTCTAAGCCAGGTAGAAGTACAAATTGCAACCGAATTTTCTAATAGTTATAGCAAAACACCATTGGATAAAGGTAAAAACCTGTTGATTTATGAGGTCGCCAAAAGATATTTGCAGAACTTTTTAAAATTTGAACTTCAGAGGGTAAAAGCCGGACAGGAAATAAAAATAGAACAGATAGAAACCGATCTTAATATACCTTTTGAAATAAAAAATATTGACTTCCCGGTTAATCTTCGCGGAAAAGTAGATAGATATGAGCTTTTAAATGGCATGCCCACCATAATAGATTATAAAACAGGTAGGGTGGAGAATTACCATTTGAATGTCACAGAGTGGGAGGAAATAACAAAAGATTATGAGAAATACTCAAAAAGTTTTCAGGTTTTAACGTATACCAGCTTGCTTTCACTGGAGAAACATCTTAAATTTCCTGCCGAAGCCGGAATCCTTTCTTTTAAGAACCTGAAATCCGGATTTTTAAAGTTTGAAAAGAAAGAAAACGGAAGCCGAAACAAAGATTCTCTAATTACTGAAGAAACCCTTTCTTTATTTCAGGCAGAATTAAAAAAACTCATTGTGGAAATCTGTAATCCGGAAGTTCCATTTATAGAAAAAGAAGTCAAAAAAAATCATGGAAGTTTCTAAAGAAAAAAACATTGTCATTGATGGCAAACATAATAAACCCATAGTCGCGGATATTATTTTTAAGGACGATGGCAAAGCTAAGCCCATTGTAATATTCTGCCATGGTTATAAGGGATTTAAGGACTGGGGAGCCTGGGACACCATGGGAGAAAGAATTGCTAACGAAGGATTCTTTTTCGTAAAATTTAATTTTAGTCATAATGGAACTACTCCCGAGAATCTCACAGAATTTCTAAATATTGAAGCTTTTGGAGATAATAACTATACCATAGAGCTGGACGACCTTCAGACCGTCATCGACTGGATCTTACTTCCGGATTTTAAATTCGCCCAACAAATAGAAGTGGATAACATAAGTCTTATTGGTCATTCCCGGGGAGGCGGTATCACTTTGATCAAAGCTTCTGAAGACCATAGAATTAGTAAGCTCATTACTTTTGCCTCGGTATCTGATTTTGCCTCACGCTTTCCTGAAGGAAAAAAACTGGAACAATGGGAGAAAAAAGGTGTTCAGTATATCGTAAACACGCGCACAAAACAACAACTGCCTCATCATTATCAATTTTATAGAAATTTTCGCGAAAACCGCGAGCGCCTGAATATCAAAAAAGCTGCGAAAAAACTGGAAATACCACATCTTATTGCTCATGGAAGTAGTGATACCAGGGTATCTATTGGCGAAGCAGGGAATTTATTTGAGTGGAGTCCCGCTCCAAAACTACTACTTGTTGAAAATGCCGATCATGTATTTGGAACCAGCCATCCATGGGATGAGGAAGAATTACCAAAAGAATTTAAATATACACTTGAAAGCACCGTTAAATTCCTGAAAGCAGATTCAGGAGAATTATGGGACGAATACGGGGACTCAGACTCAGAAGAAAACAATTAAATAAAAAAACCACTGCGCAAAACAGTGGTTTTTTTGTGGAGAATATCGGAGTCGAACCGATGACCTTTTGGCTGCCAGCCAAACGCTCTAGCCAGCTGAGCTAATCCCCCGACTGGGAGCAAATGTAACAATTTTTAATAAATAAAGAAATCTTTATTTTTGATCGAAAAAATGATCAGAAAAGCTGAAATAAGCGAACTCCCAGTTATAAAATCTCTTACCGGGGCCTGTGCCGAAGCCATGATTGAAAGAGAAATTTTTCAGTGGAATGCGCACTACCCTTCACGCGAAAAACTTGAAACCGATATTCGTAATGGGGAGTTATATATTTTTCTGAAAAAAGAAAAGATCCTTGGAATTATTGTAATCACAGAGACCATGGATGAAGAATATGTTCCCATTGAGTGGCTAACCAAAACCGATTCAAATTTATACATTCATCGTCTGGCTACACATCCTTCTGTCTGGGGCCAGGGTTATGCCCGGAAACTGATGGACTTCGCGGAAGACTATGCCAGAAATCAGAATTATAAGTCCATACGCCTTGATACTTTCAGTCAGAATAAAAGAAATCAGAAATTTTACGAATCCCGCGGATACCAGCGACTCGGGAAAATTTACTTCCCTAAACAAAGCGATCATCCTTTTTATTGCTACGAATTGCTTATTTAGGTAATAGGATTTTATATTTGTTCTTCAATAGCTAAAATTGGGCAATTCCGTAAGTTTTAAAAATATCAATAAGATCGCTATCCCGGCTATTATAGCGGGAATAGCAGAGCCTCTTATCTCTCTTACCGATATAGCAGTTATTGGGAATGTACAGGAAAACCCGGTAGAAGCACTTGCAGCTGCTGGAATTGTAGGCTCCTTTCTTTCTGCCATCATCTGGATTGTCGCGCAAACCAAGACAGCCATTTCAGCCATTGTTTCTCAACATCTGGGCGCCAGCAGGCTTCATGCGGTAAAGACACTCATCCCTCAGGCAATTGCCTTCAATTTTATTTTTAGCCTTTTCATTTACGCAACCACCGCCTTCTTTGCCAAAGCGATATTTAGCGCATATAATGCCGAAGGCCTTATTCTACAATATTCTGAGGATTATTATCAGATTCGTGCGCTGGGATACCCCCTAACCCTGGTTACTTTTGCCATTTTTGGTGTATTTCGGGGACTTCAGAACACCTTATGGGCTATGAAATGTAGCCTTACCGGAGCCGCTGTGAATGTAGTTCTGGATTATTTACTTGTATACGGAATTGAGGGATATATTCCGGCAATGCACCTCAAAGGAGCGGCCTATGCCAGTCTTGCGGCCCAGGCAATTATGCTTATTATGGCCCTATGGTTCTTTTTCCGGAAAACACCTTTCAATTTTAATTTGAGTTTTAAAATCAATCCAAGAATGCGTGGCCTGTTACTCATGGCTGCGAACCTGTTTGTTAGAACAGCGGCTTTAAATTTCGCCATTTACCTGGCAAACGCCTATGCGACAGATTATGGCAAAAACTATATAGCTGCACAAAGTATTCTAATGAATATTTGGCTGTTCTTTAGCTTCTTTATAGATGGA
>JAGXII010000070.1 GCA_024635735.1 Christiangramia sp.
CCATTCTGGGCTTCAATTTAAACTACAGTACAGAAGTTCCTTTTCTAACCAGGCTGGTGAATAAGCTGCCTAATATAGATACAGATGTGAAATCGAATGTTTCGGTACGTGGTGAATTCGCTTATTTATTACCCGGAGCGCCAGCTGTTAATGATTTTGACGGAAAGGCAACCACTTATATTGATGATTTTGAAGCAGCTCAGACTTCTATAGATATTAATAATCCTTTGAGCTGGGAACTTTCCAGTGTGCCTATTGGATTTGGAGGTGAATTTGCAAACGGAGATCTTAATGTGGGTTATAAAAGGGCGAAAATGGCCTGGTATACCATAGATCCTATTTTTTATAGTAATAGTCGTCCAAACGGAATTAGCGATTCTGATATATCGAGCTATGCGGCGAGGAGGGTAGGCTTGAATGAAATCTTTCCGAATACAGATGTGGTGCAGGGGCAACCTCAGGTGGTTTATACCATGGATGTTTCTTATTTCCCCGGAGAGCGGGGACCTTTCAACTATAACCCTGCGGCTGCAGGCTCCAATAGCTTGACAAATCCTGAAGATAACTTCGGGGGAATTATGCGGTCTATTAACACGACCAATTTTGAACAATCTAATGTTGAATATATCCAGTTCTGGGTAATGGACCCCTACATTTATCCTGAGAATGCCGGTACTAATGGAGGAACAATCAATTTTAACCTTGGGAATATTTCAGAAGATGTATTGAAAGATGGAAGAAAGCAATACGAAAATGGATTACCTGAAGGAGAGAACGAGGAAAATGTTATAAATACGGCTTTTGGACGTGTACCTGCAGATCAGTCACTAATATACGCTTTTAATACTGAAGGTGATGCAAGAACACAGCAGGATGCCGGATTTGATGGTTTGCTGGATGCCGATGAAGCCCTGAAATTTGGAAATTTTGCCAATCTTGAAGACCCTGCTGCAGATAACTATGAATATTTCCTGAACCGGGAAGGTAATATTATCGATCGCTACCGAAATTATAATGGTACGCAGGGGAATTCGCCTACACAGGTTACCGATACCAATCGCGGGAATACTACGCTGCCAACAACAGAAGATATGAACCGGGATAATACCATGAATACCATAAACAGTTATTTTGAATATAAAGTTCCTTTCTTCCCGGGAATGAATATCGATAATAACCAGTACATCACAGATGTTCGGGAGCTCACCACAACATTACGTAACGGTCAGGAGCTACCGGTTAGATGGATACAGTTTAAAGTCCCAATTTTTGAACCTACCAATGCCGTTGGGGGAATTGCAGATTTTAGATCCATTCGCTTTATTAGAATGTTCTTATCTGAATTTGAAAATCCAACTCTGCTGAGATTTGGAACCATGGATCTGGTTCGTGGAGATTACAGAAGATATACTCAAAGTCTTTTTGAAGATGAAGGGCAGATGGAAAACCCGAATACATCTTTTGAAGTAAATGCGGTGAACATTGAAGAAAATGAAAACCGTCAGCCGATTCCTTACAAGCTTCCTCCGGGAGTCGTTAGGGAAGAGCTTTATCAAAGCAATACCAATATCAGGCAAAATGAGCAATCACTTTCTTTAAGTGTTTGTGGCCTTGAACCTCAGGATGCGCGTGCAGTTTATAAGAATTTTCAGATAGATATGAGACAGTATCAAAATCTGGAAATGTTCCTTCATGCTGAATCTCTTGTAAACCGAAGACCTTTAAAAGATGGTCAGCTCGTAGCCTTTATAAGAATAGGAACCGATTTTTCCGATAACTTCTATCAAATAGAAATTCCACTTTCACCAACTCTTTTTGGAGCAACTACTCCTGAAGAAATATGGCCGGAAGTCAACCGTCTTAATTTAAATCTTGACCTGTTACAACAAATTAAAACAGCTGTTCTTGGTGATCCCTCGTTAAATTCTACCGAGCTTAATTTCTTCACGGAAGAACTTCAGCAGATAAATGCCGAAGCGCCTTACGATATGGGCAAATTGCGACTGGGAGTTAAAGGGAATCCAAGTTTTGGGAATGTAAGGCTTCTTATGCTGGGGGTTAAAAATGGAACCCGTATTGATGGTGTCACCGATCTTTGTGGAGAAGTCTGGTTCAACGAATTGAGATTATCTGATCTTAAAAACGAAGGTGGCTGGGCCGGTGTGGTAAGCGTTGACGGTAACCTGGCCGATTTCGCCAATATTTCGGCTACCGGAAGAAGAAGTACAGTAGGCTTTGGAAGTATTGAGCAGGGACCAAACCAGCGAAGCAGGGAAGATCTACAGCAATATGACATGGTCACCAATGTTAATATGGGGCAATTGCTTCCGAAAAAATGGGGTGTTAAGATTCCGGTGAATTATAGCAGGGGAGAAGAACTTATTACTCCAAAATACGATCAGGAATTCCTGGATGTAGAACTGGATACCAGGCTGGCTAATATTCAGGATCCACAGGAAAGAGAGGATGTAAAGAAACAATCTCAGGCTTATACCAAAAGACAGAGTATTAATGTTATTGGCTTGCGAAAAGAAAGGCTTGGTGAAAAGAAACCAATGCCTTACGATATTGAAAATTTCGTTTTTTCAACCTCTTATAATCAAATTGAACACAGGGACTTTGAAGTTGAAGAAAGTTTGGACCAGAGCGTAAGGGTTGGAGGAACTTATGAATTTAACTTCCCTGATAAAACGGTGGAGCCTTTAAGAAAAATTACGGTTCTGGATAGTAGTGATTATTTTGCCTTGCTCAGGGACTTCAATTTTAATTATCTGCCATCCAATATAAATGCCAGTTCCAATATTTTCAGGCAGTACAACGAACAAAAATTCCGCTCACTGGAACTTACCAGTGAAGACCTTGGTATTCCAACTTTATATCAGAGGAATTTCCTTTTTGACTGGCAGTATGGTGTAAATTATAAGCTTACCAAATCTCTGAACTTCGCTTTTAATGCGAGTAATAACCGGATTATAAGAAATTATATTGATGAAGATGGTGCCGCAAATAATCAGATAGGAATTTGGGATGATTTTTTCAATATAGGAGACCCCGATCTTCATTATCAAACCATACAGGTGAATTATCAGGTGCCGTTTGAAAAGATCCCGGTGCTGAGATTTATTAAAGCTACCTATTCCTATACCGGAGATTTCCAGTGGCAAAGAGGTTCCAGGATTTTCCAGACTCTGGAAGGTATTCCAGATATAGGTAACAGTATTCAGAACTCGAATACGCACCAGATAAATGCCAGCCTTAATATGCAGGATTTGTATAATTATGTGGGTCTTGTAGAAAAGAAGTCACAGAACACAGGTAGCAGTATAAAGGAAAGGAGCCGCGGCGTTCCCACAATTGGACCGCCCGGAGCAGAAAAAGAGGAGCAGAAACCGGAAGCGCAGCCTCAGCCAAAAGGAAAAAAAGGTTATAATACCTTTGTGAATATTGTAACAGGAGTAAAGAGTTTGCAGCTTAATTACCGGAACAGTAAAGGGATCTTCCTTCCCGGTTATACAGAAAGTGTGGGCTTTATGGGAACTTTCAGACCTACCGTAGGTTTTACCTTTGGTTTCCAGGATGAGATCAGGTACATGGCTGCTGAGCGTGGATGGCTTACTTTATATCAAAGTTTTAATCAGCAATATACTTCAGTGGAAAATGAACAGCTGGATGCTCAGGCAACCCTGGACTTTTTACCTGATTTGACCATCGAAGTGAACGGACGAAAAAATTACTCTGAAAATTATTCAGAAAACTATCGTGTAGATCCTGTGACTTTGGAATACCAGCCTTTAACACCTTATGTATATGGGAATTTCAATATTTCCACCATTCTAATTAAAACAGCTTTCGATCAATCTACTGAAACATCTTCAACAACATTTGAGTTGTTCCGTGAGAACAGGCTGGAAATCGCTCGCAGACTTGCAATGGAAAGAGGCTTTGATCCAAATGACTTAGATGAGGATGGCTTTCCGGTAGGAATAAGTAAAAGCAACCAGGCAGTATTATTACCTGCATTTATCGCTGCCTATTCTGGGAAAGATGCGGGAAGTGTAAAACTGGGACCTTTCAGAAATACTCCTTTGCCAAACTGGACAGTGAAATACACCGGATTAATGAGATTGGGCTGGTTCCGGGATAAATTCAGAAGATTTTCGGTAAGCCACGGTTACAGGTCAGATTATACTTTGAATCAGTTCCAGACGAATCTGGAGTATGATCCTTCAAATCCGCAACGGGTTAATCAGTCGGGCGATTATATAAATCCAATTCTCTATTCTAATGTGGTGCTTACCGAATTGTTCACGCCGCTGGCCAGAATAGATTTCGAAACCAAAGATAACATCCAGGTGCTTGCGCAGGTTGAGAAAGACAGGTCTCTGGCTTTTAGTTTTGACAACAGTCTTCTTACTGAATATAGCGGGAACGAATACACTGTGGGTCTTGGTTACCGTATTAAAGATTTGAAGATTGCGACCAGCCTGGCAGGAAAAAATCGAATTTTAAGTAGCGATCTTAATTTTAAAGCTGATGTTTCTTATAGAAAGAACCGTACGATCGTAAGATACCTTGATCTTGCAAATAATCAAACTATTTCCGGTCAGGATATTTGGGCGGTTAATTTTACGGCAGATTACGGGCTTACACGTAATCTTACCGCAAGATTCTATTACGATCACAGTTTTTCAAAGTATGCGGTTTCTACGGCATTCCCTCAAACTACCATACGATCTGGTTTTACACTCATATATAATTTCGGAAATTAACGACCGGTTATTTGAACAATTCCGCTAAAAAGCTAACTTTGCGGTCTTATAAAACTATACTATGAATATTCCACAAGAATTAAAGTACACTAAGGACCACGAATGGGTGCGTATCGAAGGTGATACTGCTACCATTGGAGTAACAGACTTTGCTCAGGGTGAGCTGGGAGATATTGTTTATGTTGAGGTAGAAACCCTCGATGAAAATCTGGAAAAAGAAGAAGTTTTTGGAACTGTAGAAGCAGTAAAGACTGTTTCAGATCTTTTTATGCCGGTTTCAGGAGAGATCATTGAATTTAATGACAGCCTGGAAGACGAACCAGAAAAAGTAAATGATGATCCTTACGGTAAAGGCTGGATGATAAAAGTGAAACTTTCTGATACTTCAGAATTAGATCAGCTTTTATCAGCAGATGAATACAAGGAAGTCGTTGGTAGCTAGGATCCTTTTATTTTTTTCAATCGTTTATACCTTGCTAATTACCTGGTTGTCTTTAACACATTTGGGTAAAATAAGTATAGGCGGTTTTAATCCTACAGACAAAATGCTCCATGCCGGAGCATATTTGTTTTTAGCGCTTTTATGGAATTTTCATTTCATCTTCAAGAGCACGGGTTTTAAGGCATACAGGTCCAATTTAATTAGGGTGGCCGTGAGCTGTTTAATATTTGGTATGTTAATTGAGGTTTTACAGGGAACGCTAACCAGTTACAGAGATCCCGATTGGCTGGATATACTGGCTAATTCAACTGGTATAGGCCTTGCTGTTTTATTTTTCCTTGCCATGGCGCCGGCAATAAAAAGATTAAGACAGAAGGTTTAACAACTAATTCTTAGTAACCTTTATTAATTATGAAACCCAAGAAAAACCCGAAAGCCGATCTCAATCGGAAGTGGGTCCTTTTTATCCAGATAGGACTCATTATCGTTCTCTTTCTCACACTTCAGGCCATTCAGTGGGAATCCAATCGACCCAAAAAGGATGAAACTTCCTTTGTTTCTTTCGATGATCCAATTGAAGAAAGTATTCCTGTAACTGTAAAGCCGGAAGTTCCACCACCACCACCACCTGCTCCTCAGGTGATAGATGTTATAGAAAATGACGATCCGGAACCGGAAGATGATATTGCTTCTACTGAGCTAAAGCCTGAAGAAACCTTTGAGCCGGAAGATATCATAGACGCTCCGGTTGAGGAAACACCGGAAAAACTTCCTTTTGAAGTAGTGGAACACGTTCCTGTTTTTCCAGGTTGCGAAGGCCTGAAGGAAAATGATGAAAGAAAGGCCTGTATGAGTTCTGAAATAAGTAAGTTTGTGAATAAGAAGTTCAATACCAGATTAGGCAGTGAGTTAGGGCTTACTGGTACGAATCTTGTAATAGTAATGTTTGTAGTGAACAGAGAAGGAAGGGTAGAGCAGATCCAAACGCGAGCTCCGCATCCCGTCCTTGCAAAAGAAGCCGAAAGGGTAATTAATGAATTGCCTGTGATGAAACCCGGTCTTCAAAGAGGAAAACCGGTTCCTGTATCGTATTCAATACCAATTCGGTTTAAGGTTCAGGACTGATTTTTAACGTTTTAGAGAATAAGTGAGTTTTTAATCGCTTATTATCTCATATTAATTTAGTTTTTTAGAAAAAATCTTTATTTTAGCAACCCTTAACAATATAACGCATTATGGAACCTAAGAAAAATCCTAAAGCTGATTTAAAAAGAAACAGTGTACTTTTTCTGCAGCTGGGTCTTATCGTTGTTCTATTGATTACCTGGCAGGCAATTGAGTGGAAAACTTATGATCCTGACAAAATCGATATTGGACAAGTAAATATGGACGCGCTTGATGAAGAAGATGTGCCAGTTACTGAAATGCAGAACACTCCACCTCCACCACCTCCACCGCCACCGGCACCAGAGGTAATTGAAGTTGTGGAAGATGAAGAAGAAGTTGAAGAAGACGAAATTCAGTCTACTGAGACTAATATGGACGAGATCGTTGAAGTTGCAGAAGTAGTGGAAGCACCGGTAGAAGAAGAAGTAGAAGATGTTCCATTTGCAGTTATTGAAGATGTGCCAATCTTCCCTGGTTGTGAAAACCTTAAAAATAACGATCAGCGTAAGAAATGTATGAGTGATAAGATCAGTAACTTTGTGAACAAAGAGTTTGATACAGATCTTGGAGCAGAACTTGGACTAACCGGTATTAACCGTGTGATCGTTCAGTTTAGAATTGATGAAAAAGGTAATATTGGTCAGGTAAGAGCACGTGCGCCTCACCCAAGACTTGAGCAGGAAGCTGCAAGGGTTATCAATAGTTTACCAAAAATGAAGCCTGGTAAACAGCGTGGTAAACCGGTTGGGGTAATGTATTCTCTGCCAATTGCGTTTAAAGTACAGGACTAACATTTTATATATATTATATTTAAATCCCGGCAATTGCCGGGATTTTTTATTTTCCTTAAATGCCCTTTCGGAAAAAATGTATATTACACCCGTTAAACAATAGCCCGCTGTGCGTATGAAGTATATCTTACTTCTTCCATTTATTTTCTTAAGTTTTCAGGTTGCTGCCCAGGATATCAATATGTCATCTGAGGTCTATCCTGAATTTGAGCAATGTGAGAATGTGGATTATTCAAATCAGGAAAACTGTTTTAACCGAACACTTACCAGTTTTATAATTTCTAATTTTAAAGTTCCGGAAATTGTAAGGGGAGAAAATTACAAAGGGCAACTTACCATTATTTTTGAGGTCGACGAGGAAGGTAAATTTCAGTTGATTTATCTTGACGCTGCCTATGATGAACTTAAGGAAGAGACCAGAAGGGTTTTTGGAGAACTTCCGGTTGTTAAGCCCGCAACATATAACAGCCGCCCAATCCATATGCAATTTAAAATGCCGCTGCGTATCCCTTTGGAAAATAACACCCAGGTGAAACAACTGGATGATAAGGAAGAGATCACTTTAAAGAATGAAGGTGTTCAGGAAATTAAGAAAGTTGATAACGGCAAGGACCTTAACGAATTTGCAAAGATCAAATCTAATGAATTTACAAGTCCACGATATAGAAGTCAGATCAATATCCCTTTAAGCCATGAATTTTATAGCAGATTCGATAAGGAGTTTAACCAGATAGGGCTTAATACTCATTCTGCATCCAAACCATATTTATTTGATGAGGTCAATGATTATTATGATTTTGAGGCTCAGAGAAATAAGCTTTTGAAATCGAAATCTTCCTGGGGTGGTAGAAAGTTATGGAACGAGCATCTTTTTAGGTTTCAAACCGAAGATTACTGGTTTACTGTAGATGCAGGTCTTGATATGCAAATAGGGAAAGACTTTGAAGATAAGGAACACGATTTTACATATAATAATACCCGGGAAGTGATCATTCAGGGTGGTCTTGGTAAAAATTTGAATTTTTATTCGGTTATATATGAAAACCAGGGAAGGTTTGCCGCTTATTACAATCGGTTTGCTGAATCCATCAGGCCAGCCGGAGGCGACCCTGCCATAGTTCCGGGAAGGGGAATAGCCAAAACATTTATGGATGAAGGTTATGATTATCCTGTAGCTGAAGGTTATCTTTCCTATACTCCTTCAGATTTTCTGAATATCCAGTTCGGCCATGGAAAAAATTTCATTGGTGATGGGTATCGTTCGCTGGTTTTAAGTGATAACGCCTCTCCGTATCCCTATTTAAAGTTAAATACTACCTTCTGGAAGATAAAGTACGCCAATACCTGGATGTCGTTGCGGGATGTTCGTCCAGCGGTCACTAATAGCGGCTCGTATCGTACTAAATTTATCGCGAATCATTACCTGAGTCTTAACATAACCAAGAGACTTAATCTTGGATTTTTTGAATCTGTAATATGGGAAAATGACAATGATCGCGGTTTTGATCTTAATTATCTTAATCCGGTGATTTTCTACCGGGCAATAGAATTTGCGACCGGAGCCGATGGGGGAAATGCTATTATCGGGCTAACCGGTAAATATAAATTTACAGATCAT
This sequence comes from Christiangramia sp., assembly GCA_024635735.1. Classification (GTDB taxonomy): domain Bacteria; phylum Bacteroidota; class Bacteroidia; order Flavobacteriales; family Flavobacteriaceae; genus Christiangramia. Next base: position 8,788 of record JAGXII010000070.1, read on the forward strand.
TTTTATTCCTATGGGCAGTGGCTGATAGATGAATTTTCTTCGGCTGATGTTTTTGGAGGCGAGGGAAGCTGGAAAAACAAACTTGGTTTTCAGTTAGGGCTGAAGTATTTTGACGCATTTAATGTTCCTAACCTGTATTTGCAGGCCGAATATAATCAGGTGAGGCCTTATACGTACTCCCATAATTCTATAACTCTTAATTACGGACATAACAACCAGTCAATGGCTCATTTGTGGGGGTCTAATTTTAGAGAATTTATAGCGATCGCAAGGTATAAATATGACCGCTGGTACGGGAGCTGCAAAGTAATCCTGGGTAAAAGAGGTTTTGACTTAACCAGTGTAGGGGAAAAAACTAATTATGGAGGAGATATTTATCGTACAGAAGACGATCGTGTTTTTGAAACCGGAGTAAAAATTGGCCAGGGAAATACTACTAATTCATTTTATAGTGAATTAGAGGCGGGCTATATTATAAATCCAACTACTAATCTTAAATTATTCACCAGTCTTATTTATAGGGATTTTAATCCGCAGGCGAATACAACCAGCGATTTCGAAAATTCAACGGTTTGGATTAATTTTGGTTTAAGAACTGATATTTTTAACTGGTATTTCGATTATTAAGCATTTTTTCTGCTGAAAATTAACACATTGCCGGGCTTGCTAAAACCTAATTAACCAGTATCTTTGCGCCAGTTAAAAAAAAGCTTTTTTGAGCAGCACGCGCTTACATACTCCCACCGCTTCAATTCTATCAGATTTTAAGGAAATAACCAAGATGAGGCTGGCTATAAGTGTCGTCTTTTCGTCGATTGCAGGATATTTTCTTGGAGCCGAAAGTATAGATTTTGTAGTGGTTCTCCTTTTGGCAATTGGCGGTTACTTTATGGTTGGAGCGTCTAATGCATATAACCAGATCATTGAGCGAAATCTGGATGTGCTCATGGATCGTACAAAAAACAGGCCTCTTCCTGCCGAAAGAATGTCGGTTAACGCCGCGTTTACTATAGCTATTATTTTCACTGTTTTAGGTTTGGTAGTTTTATATATTATAAATCCTAAAACAGCTATGTTCGGTGCGATAAGCATCTTTTTGTATGTAAGTGTTTATACGCCTTTAAAAACAAAAACGCCCTTGTCGGTTTTTGTGGGAGCCATTCCGGGAGCTATTCCATTCATGTTGGGATGGGTTGCCGCCAGAGGTGATTTTGGAATCGAGCCTGGAACCTTATTCATGATTCAGTTTTTCTGGCAATTCCCTCACTTCTGGGCAATTGGCTGGTGGCTTTTTGACGATTATAAAAAAGGAGGCTTTTTTATGCTTCCTACCGGAAAGCGTGATCGGGGCACCGCTATTCAAATTATTCTTTATTCCTGCTGGACTATATTGGTTTCCCTTATTCCGGTATTTGGAGTAACAGGGGACCTTTATCTTACTCCTGTCTCGGGAATTATTATTTTTCTCTTAGGATTGGGAATGCTCTATTATGCAGTTCGGCTCTTTAAATTAAAGACTGCTGAAGCTGCCAAAAATTTAATGTTCGCAAGCGTTTCTTATATCACGTTGCTGCAAATAGTATATGTATTAGATAAATTTATTAGACAATGGATTTAACTCAGGGATCTGATGATCAAAAGCATGGCCGGGCAAGAAAAATGATGCTCTGGTTTGGTATTGTAAGTATGGGAATGACCTTCGCGGGTTTAACTAGTGCCTATGTGGTAAGTAAAAACCGGCCCGATTGGTTAACCAGTTTTGAACTACCTACAGCCTTTTTATGGAGTACGCTGGTTATTGTTCTTAGTAGTGCCACACTTATTCTGGCAAAAAAGAGTATAAAATCTGGAGATCGAAAGAATGCTTCCGCCTTTTTACTGGGTACGCTTATACTTTCGGTGCTTTTCGTGGTATTTCAGTTTTACGGATTTGGTGAAATTCTGCAACAGGGTTACTGGTTTACGGGGCCTGAAAGTTCGGTCACCACATCGTTTATTTATATTCTTGTTTGTGTACACCTGGCGCACCTCCTGGTGGGTATTATTGTTCTTTTAGTGTTAATTTATAACCATTTTAAACAACGCTATCAAACGGGGCAAATGCTTGGATTTGAGCTTGGTGCGACTTTCTGGCACTTTGTAGACTTTTTATGGGTTTACCTGATTTTGTTTTTATATTTCTTTAGATAATAAAATTACGTATTTTTGCGCATCTTTTAACATTAAAATACTTCTATGGAGGCTACTGTTGTAAGAACAGGCACAGAAGGAAAAACCTGGGGCGGTGGTAATCAACCGCTAAAAGCGAGTTACGGAAAAATGATGATGTGGTTCTTCATTCTTTCTGATGCTTTAACATTTTCAGGATTCCTTGCCGCTTACGGTTTTTCACGATTTAAATTCATCGATTCCTGGCCTATAGCCGATAACGTATTTACTCACTTTCCATTTTTGCATGGTGTAGACGCACCTATGTATTATGTGGCTTTCATGACGTTTATACTGATTTTTTCATCAGTAACCATGGTATTGGCGGTAGACGCTGGTCACTATATGAAGCAGTCTAAAGTGATTCTTTATCTTTTTCTTACTATTGTTGGAGGTTTTATCTTCGTTGGGTCTCAGGCCTGGGAGTGGACCAATTTCATCAAAGGAGAGTATGGGGCTGTATTGACCAAAGGAGGTAATGTTCTTCAATTTGTGGATGGTGAAGGAGAACGGGTGAGTATAAATGATCTTGGAGTTGAGATTCCGGGTGGCGTGGCAGAACATGAAAGACAAAATGGAATTTGGTTCGATACGGGCGAGACTACCAATTCTTTTTCTTTGGAAGAAGTTATGACAGGTTTTAAGGCTAATGAAGATGTATTTGTAAAAACACAGGTTAACAAAGAAGATGGTACAAAAACCATTCTTTCCAGGGAAGAATCTTTAAATAAACTAGAAAAAGAAGGTGTTGGAATTGTAGAGGGAGCTAATCTTCAGCATAACGAATATGGAGCGCCACTATTTGCCGATTTCTTCTTCTTTATAACAGGTTTTCACGGTTTCCACGTTTTCTCGGGAGTAATGATTAATATAGTTATTTTCTTCAATGTGATCATAGGAACCTATGAGCGTCGTGGAAGTTATGAAATGGTTGAAAAAGTTGCGCTTTACTGGCACTTTGTAGACCTTGTTTGGGTATTTGTATTTACTTTCTTTTACCTCGTTTAATTCTGAAAAAATAAACTATGGCTCACGATACTACAACAGGACATCATGAATCAGCCGTCAAAAGGATATGGACGGTATTTGCAATACTTTCAGTGGTAACAATTGTAGAAGTTGCATTAGGGATTATTAGACCTGCATTTTTGGAACACACTTCCTTTCTTGCAATGAAATTACTTAACTGGATTTTCATTATCCTCACTCTTTATAAGGCATATTACATTACCTGGGCATTCATGCACATGGAGCATGAAACCAAGGGGCTAAGAAGAGCGGTGGTATGGACAGCTCTTTTCCTTATAACTTATTTGATATTTATTCTTCTAACCGAAGGTGATTATATATATGAAGTCTACAAGAACGGGCAGGTAGCCTGGGATTTCTAACAAAAGTTAAAAACAATAGAAAAGGCGGTTTTGTAAAACCGTCTTTTTATTTTTGTAGCCCTTTATAAAACGGGATTTAAGAAAGAAACGTTCTTTTTGAAAAATCTCATTATTAAAGGATGAAATAACCGGAAAACAGCATCTTACCGGTATAAAAATCCAATATACTGATGAAAAAATTTCTGGTACTTGGAATTCTTTTCGCACTTCCTATAACCGCCTATTTGTTTTTTGCCTCAGGAAAAAACAATTTCGCCAAGCTCCCAATATTGACTGAAAATGTTAAGGATGTTTCATCTTTTGAAACTGCAGGAGATAGTAGCATTTCTTTTCAAAATAAAATAAGCGTTGTTGCCTTTTTTGGTTCAAACCTTGAGAAGATTAAGGGGAATACATTTAATCTTGATCAAAAGATCCTGGAAAAATATTACAATTTCAATGATTTTCAATTTGTGATCGTTTTGCCAGAATCGGCACGTGAAAAAACCCAGGCCTATGTGCAAGAGTTTAAGAAGATAAGCGAATCATCTAAATGGAAAATTGTGTATTCCACTCCTGCAGCTGTTAGAGATGTATTTGAAAGTTTAAAGACTCCTCATCGTTTGGACGATAACCTGTATACTCCTTATGTTTTCATTATTGATAAGGATGGAAATTTAAGAGGCCGAAAGGATGATGAAGACTCAGGTATAGTGTATGGTTATGATTCAGCTAATGTGGCGGAGCTTAGTAACAAAATGAATGATGATGTTAAGGTTATCCTGGCAGAATACAGGCTGGCCCTTAAGAAATATAATGAAGAAAGGAAATTAGAGAACAAATGAAAAATTACTCATACATAGGAATTTCACTGGTAATCTTAGTCTTTGGAATTATTTTTATTCCTAAGATCATAGACCGCATAGAAGAGGGAACGGTAGTTTCTAATGATAGGTTGAATACCAATAATCAGGCGACGTCTAAGAGTGACAAGGAGTCTGGAGAGCCACTAAGCTATCTGGAGATTGATGGTGAAAAGAAAAGGGCACCACAGTTTAGTTTTGTAAATCAGGATGGAGACACTATTTCTAATGAAGATTATAAGGGAAAAGTATATGTGGTGGAATTTTTCTTTACGACCTGCCCGTCTATATGTCCGATAATGACCAGTAACCTTGTTGAGGTTCAAAAAGAATTTATTGATGAAGATGATTTCGGGATTGCTTCTTTCTCAATAGATCCTTATCACGATACTCCTGAAGTTTTAAAGGAATATGCCGAAAATCATAAGATTACGCATCCCAACTGGAATCTAATGACAGGTGATCGTGATAGTATTTATAAAGTAGCTCATAAAGGATTTGGAATCTACGCAGGTGAGAATGCACAGGCTCCCGGCGGATTTGCCCATCAGGGATTTTTTGCGTTGATTGATAAGGAAGGCTATATACGTTCACGAAAGGATCAATATGGAAACCCGATAATTTATTATAAAGGTTCTGTCCCGCTAAATACAAGTGTGGCTGAAGGAGAAGAAGGTCCGCAAATTGATATTTTGATTAAGGATATAAAAAAGTTGCTGTGAAATCAACAATAAATAGCTCAGACCGCATTGCGGTCCCTGTCATCATAGGTCTATCGATTGCAGTACCTGTAATTGTATTAGTGCTTATGCTATTGCCGGAACGTTATAATATGTTTGGGGCAGATACTATAACTTTTCCTTTATTTCATGCAATACTGAATTTTTCTACCGCTGTGCTGCTAATTATTGGATATTTCTTTATGAGTATTCGCAACTATGTATATCATAGAAATACGATGATCGCCGCTTTCGGGCTTTCCGTAGTTTTTCTTGTAAGCTATGTACTTTCTAAGATAAGTAATGAACCTGTGCCATATGGTGGGGAAGGCCTCATGAGATATGTCTACTTTTTTATCCTGATCACCCACATTATTCTGTCGGCTATAATAGTACCACTGGTGTTGTTCACTATGTACAGAGGTCTTAGCGGACAATATAATAAACATTCAAAAATCGCCCGATGGACATTTCCCATTTGGCTGTATGTAGCTATCACCGGCGTAATGGTTTTCTTATTTATGATGCCATATTATTAATATTCATCATAAAATCTTAATTTTGAAAATTGATGAAATGAAACTGAAAATGAAGAGTTCCAGATTAATAATCCTTTTGCTTATCATAGCACTTCTAATACCAGGTATTGCTGATGCTCAGTGTGCTATGTGTCGTGCTGTTCTTCAAAGCGAGGCAAACCAGAGTGCGGCAAAAGGCATAAACGATGGGATTCTATATCTAATGGTTTTTCCTTACCTGCTTGTAGGAGGAGTGGGGTATTTTGTGTACAGATCCAGACGTAAAAAGAAGAACGAGGCCTAAGTTTATCTTTTTTTAACGTAAAATTTATCTTCACTTTACTTTTTATTGTAACATTTTATTTTTTTTTCAGTCTTATTAAGTAGGAGGCGTTACTTCCTGTTTAATAACCATCAATCATCAATCATGATTCAAATATCAAATCTTCACAAGTCCTATAAAATGGGCGCGAATTCTCTCCACGTGTTGAAGGGCATTAATTTTAGTGTCGCCGAAGGAGAGCTTGTTTCTATTATGGGTTCTTCGGGTTCGGGAAAATCAACTTTATTGAATATCCTTGGTATGCTGGATGAGGCCGATGAGGGCACTTATATTCTTGATGGAGTCCCTATTAAAAACCTTAATGAAAAGCAGGCGGCTAAATATCGAAATAAATTTCTGGGTTTTATCTTCCAGTCTTTTAATTTAATAGGATATAAAACAGCTTTAGATAATGTAGCTCTTCCCTTATACTATCAGGGTCTTGTGCGTGGGGAACGTATGGACAGAGCTATGAGTTATCTTGAAAAAGTGGGACTGGCAGATTGGGCCGGACATTTACCTAATGAACTTTCAGGTGGGCAGAAACAAAGAGTGGCTATTGCCAGAGCCCTTGCCAGTGATCCTAAAGTCCTGTTGGCCGATGAGCCTACTGGTGCCCTTGATACCAAAACTTCTTATGAGGTAATGGATCTTATCCAGGAGATCAATGACGAAGGCCGGACCATCCTTGTGGTAACCCATGAGCATGATATTGCTCAAATGACTAAACGGATCGTAAATCTTAGAGACGGTCTTATCATTGAGGATACTTTAGTTTCACAGGTTAGAGCACTTGAAAATGTTTGATTTAGATAGATGGGATGAGATTTTTGAAACGATAAGTAAAAATAAGTTACGAACGTTTCTAACCGGACTTTCTGTAGCCTCCGGAATTTTTATTCTGGTAATTCTTCTTGGAATAGGCGAGGGAATGCGAAATGGTATTTCACGTGAATTTGAGCAGGATGCCGCTAACCTTATTTTTGTTTTTCCCGGCGTCACTTCAAAGGAATTTAACGGTTTGAATCCCGGAAGGCGTATTCAGTTAAAAAATGAGGATTATAATCAAATCCTGCTTAGGTACAGAGATAAACTGGATCATGCAGCTTCAGTATATCAGGTGTATAATGGAGTGATTAATTATGGGAACGAAACAGGTTCCTATAGGGTTGATGGAACTTTTCCTGCCTATCAGTCACTTGAAAATATGACCCTAACCTCCGGAAGGTTCATAGATATTAATGATCTAGATAATAACGAAAAGAATGTGGTGCTAGGGCATCGGTTAAAACTTGATCTTTTTAAGGAGGAGGAAGCCGTTGGTAAAAACATTAAAATAGGGGGCATAAATTTTAAAGTCGTGGGAGTGTATTCAGATCCCGGCGGTGAAAGAGATGAGGCCAGGGTAGTTATGCCTATTACAACTGCTCAGAAAGCTTTTGGAGGGAATAATGATATAGCCAGACTATACCTCACACTCAAACCTGAAGAAAGTTTTGATTTGGCCGTGGCTGCTTCTACTCAATTTTCTGCTGAGATCGATCAGCTTCTTAGATCCAGGCATATAATAGCCCCGGATGATAATAGCGCGTTACATATTAATAACTACCTGGAAAATGCTAAACGTTTTTACGCTTTAATGGATATGATCCGGCTGTTTTTCTGGGGTGTGGGGATTTGTACCATTATCGCCGGAGTTGTAGGGGTAAGTAATATCATGTTGATTATTGTAAAAGAAAGAACGCGTGAGATTGGGATTCGTAAAGCTTTAGGAGCCCAGCCTCTTTCAATAATAGCCATGATACTTCATGAGTCTATATTCGTAACCGCTATCGCCGGATTTACCGGATTAATTTTAAGCCTGATCCTTCTCGAATTTGTGGGTCCGGCTATTGAAACACAGTATATATATAACCCAACAGTGAATTTCACTGTTGCAATCAATACGGTTTTTATTTTAATATTCGCAGGAGCACTGGCAGGATTTTTCCCTGCATGGAGAGCTGCAAGGATAAAACCAATTGTTGCATTAAGAGACGAATAATATGTTTAGCCGGGATCGTTGGAACGAAATTTTGGAAGCCTTAACCGCAAATTGGTTCAGGACCGTGCTTACCGCATTTGGAGTTTTATGGGGAATATTTATCCTTGTAATCCTACTGGCAGCCGGTAAAGGACTGGAAAATGGTGTTAAGCAGGGTTTTGGAGGCATAGCAACAAACTCCATGTTTATGTGGACGCAGGTTGCTTCTAAACCATATAAAGGTATGCCTAAAGGTCGTAGATACACTTTTGAAATAGAAGATGTGGCTGCAATCAAGCAGAATGTAAATGGAATAAGGATTGTATCACCTCGCAATCAACTGGGAGGCTTTGGAGGAGCCAATAATGTTGTAAGAGGTTTAAATACAGGAGCTTTTAATGTCTACGGGGATTATCCTGAAATAATTGAACAGGAACCCATGGATATGACCCTGGGTAGATTTATCAATTATTCAGATATCAACCAGAAACGCAAGGTAGCCATCATAGGAGAAGGAGTTAGGTCGGCTCTTTATGAAAAAGGAGAAGAAGTGCTTGGATCGTATATCAAGATCAATGGAGTGAATTTTATGGTGATAGGTACTTACAGGAAAAAAGGGAATAATGGAGATCCGGAAGAAATGCAGAAGCAAATCTATGTTCCGTTTACTTCTTTTTCTCAGGCCTTTAATAAGGGAAATACCGTGGGTTGGATGGCAATTACCGCAAAAGACGGATTTACTATTACCAATTTGAAAAAAGATATTATTGATGTGATTAAGAAACGGCATAGTATACATCCTGAAGATGATCGTGCCGTAGGGAATTTTGACCTTTATGAGGAATACAGTAAGGTTAATGGACTCTTTGTTGCCTTAAAAGCGGTTGCTTATTTCGTGGGGGTACTCGTCCTACTTTCGGGAATCATAGGGATAAGTAATATTATGCTCATCGTGGTTAAAGAGCGAACCAATGAAATAGGAGTCCGCAGAGCTTTGGGAGCTACTCCATGGTCCATAAGAGGGCAGATTTTAATGGAATCTATTTTTCTTACCATTATCTCCGGGATGGCGGGCATCATACTTGCCACAGGGGTGATCTGGCTGGTGAATTTTCAGTTGGGCCAAATGGATACTTCAGAAATGATGTTTCTCAATCCCTCAGTAAATCTGGGAGTCGTATTAGTGGCATTAACAATTTTAATAATTTCCGGTTTACTGGCCGGATTAATACCAGCGCAATATGCAATTAAGGTAAAACCTGTAGATGCACTGCGCACCGAATAAAAATTAGAACAAAGTAAATACAATCAAAAAATGAAAAAATTTGTAACCATTGCAATTCTGGTAATTATTGCTTTAACCTTTGTTGGAGCATTGTATTACCTGTATCAGAAAAACCAGGAAGATCCTGTAGTTTATGAGACAGAACAGCCTTCTGAACAAACTATTATTAAGAAAACCGTTGCAACCGGAAAAATAGTTCCGAAAGAAGAAGTTTTAATAAAACCGAATATCTCAGGAATCATTGATGAGATTTATATAGAAGCAGGAGACCGTATCAAGGCGGGAGATCTAATTGCCAAGATTAGGGTGATCCCAAATGTTTCATCACTTCAAAGTGCCAAAGATGCTGTTGCTACTGCAAAGATTAACCTTGATAATGAAAAGAAAAGTTTCGAAAGGCAAAAATCGCTTTATGACAAAGGAGTAATCTCTGCGAATGATTATGATAACGTGCAGGCTTCCTATAAAAGGGCCGAGCAGAATTATCGTTCAGCCGAACAGAATTATGAAATCGTAAAAACCGGAACTACCAGTGGTATTGGTAGTGCGGCAAATACTCTTATTCGTTCAACTGTTGAAGGTATGGTGCTGGACGTTCCTGTAAAAACAGGAAACCAGGTGATTGAAAGTAATAATTTCAATGATGGGACCACCATTGCAACCCTTGCCGATGTGAATGAAATGATCTTTGAAGGAAAGGTAGACGAGAGCGAAGTTGGTAAAATAAAAGAAGATCTGCCGCTGGAAGTTACCGTTGGTGCTATAGAAAATAAATCATTTAACGCTGTGCTTGATTATATCGCTCCAAAAGGAGTGGAAGAGAATGGAGCAATTCAGTTTGAAATAAAGGGAAGACTGGATAAAGCCGATACTACTTTCATACGTGCCGGATTAAGTGCAAATGCTTCCATTATTCTTGCAAAGGCTGAAAATGTAATGGCTATAAAGGAAGCGCTTGTTCAATTTGACAAAGATACTCAGGAGCCTTATGTGGAAGTTATGACAGGAGACCAGGAATTTGAAAGACGGGATATCAAACTTGGCGTAAGCGACGGAATTAATGTAGAGGTGATTAATGGTGTCCAGAAAGGAGATAAAATCAAAGTCTGGAACCAGCTAAAACCGGCTATGGCCATGAATCAAAACTAGAATATTAATTTCTGTTGTAACATACTAGCAATTTAACAGACATATCTTACAGAATTACCATTATGAAGAATTTCACTTTACTAGGACTCCTATTGCTTTTTAGCAGCGTGCTATTTGCTCAGGAGAAGAAATGGACTTTAGAAGAGTGTGTAAACTATGCACTCGAAAATAATATTTCGGTTCAACGAGCCGAACTCGATATAGAACTCTCAGACCTTGAAAAAAGAGATGCTGTCGGGAATTTCATCCCGAATATCAACGGTCAGGCTACTAATGCCTGGAATACGGGTCTTACACAAAACGTAACTACCGGGATCTTGCAGAACCAAACAGTTAGAAACTTTTCGGCAGGGGTAACCGCAAGTCTTACCTTGTTCGACGGGCTGCGAAATTTCAACCAGCTTCAAAGAGCCAGGATTTCTCAGCTTGCCAGCGAATATGCGTTGGATAAAATGAAAGATGATATTGCCTTATTTGTGGCAGATGCTTATTTGCAGGTATTATTCAATAAACAGAATCTGGAAGTTTTAAAAGCACAGAACCAGATTACCAAGGAGCAGCTAGATAGAACCAACGATCTTGTGGATGCCGGTGTATTACCTCAGGGAGATTTATTTGAGATCCGTGCAACAGATGCCGATGAGCAGCAACGAATGATCATTGCTCAAAACCAGATTAAAATATCATTGATTAGTCTTGCTCAAACATTAGCAATTAAGGATTATGAGAATTTTGATATTGTGGAAAGAGATTATGATATCTTTGGAACAGAGATTCTGGAAAACTCGGTATATGATATTATAGAACGCGCTAAGGAAGAACGTTCAGAAATTAAGATCGCTCAGTCGAATAAAGATCTGGCAGAAAAGGATGTGCAACTTGCAAAAGGTGCATTCCAGCCAACTCTTGGAGCTTTCTTCAATTACAATACCCGGGAATCAGGCCAGGGAAGAATTATTGGAGCCGAACTGGATCCAAATGATCCTACCCGCCAGATTGGAGTAGTGGAGGAAACCAGCCAAATAGTGGTTGCGCCAAATACAATTCCTACCTTAGGCGCACCGCAACCATTCTTTGATCAGTTATCATTTAATGATGGTATGAGTTATGGATTTCAGTTAAATATTCCAATTCTTAATGGATTTGCAACCAGAAATCAAGTAAGAAGGAATGAAGTTGCTGTAAAAAGAGCGCAATATAACCTGGAGCAGGCAGCACTTGATCTGGAAGCTAATGTTTACCAGGCCTATACCGATGCTAAAGGGGCATTTGAAGCGTATGAATCGGCTATTGTTGCTGAGGAAGCTCAGGCAAAAGCTTTTGATTACGCCAGCGAACGTTATGATGTTGGATTAACCAATGCTTTTGATTTTAGCCAGGCTAAAATTCGTTACGAAAATTCTCAAAGAGAAGTATTGAGAGCTAAATACGACTATATATTCAAATTAAAAGTAGTTGAGCTATATTTTGGAATTCCGGTGAGGGAATTAAAATTTTAAATAATGAAAAAAAAGACACTTTTTATCATCCTGGGCGTAGTAATCGCTCTTATTATTCTATTGGTAATAGGCAAAAAAGCCGGATGGTTCGGGAACTCTGCAGATGTTAAAAAAGTAGAGATCACAAAAATAGAACCTATCAATATTACCGAAACGGTTTCTGCAACAGGAAAAATTCAGCCTGAAGTGGAGGTGAAACTTTCTTCTGAAGTATCTGGAGAAATCATCGAGCTTCCAATTGTAGAGGGACAGGCAGTTGAAAAAGGTGATCTTTTAGTTCGGATTAATCCTGATATCTATCAGTCTAATCTGGAAAGAGTAAGAGCGGGATATCAAAACTCACGCGCCAATTATTCGCAAACGATTGCAAATTTAAAGCAGGCAGAAGCTGATTATAACCGGAATAAAACTCTATTTGAAAAAGGAGTAATCTCTAAAGCGGAGTGGGACCAGATAGTTTCAAATTATGAGGTGGCGCAGGCCAATAAAGAATCGGCTTACTATAGCATGCAGAGTTCTGCAGCATCGGTAACCGAAGCTCAGGATAACCTGGGTCGTACAAATATTTATGCTCCTATGAGCGGGACTATTTCCAAGCTTGATGCCGAGTTAGGGGAAAGAGTCGTTGGAACTCAACAAATGGCAGGAACAGAAATTCTTCGTGTTGCCAATCTTGATAATATGGAGGTTGAGGTAGATGTAAATGAGAATGATATCGTTAAAGTTTCAGTTGGAGACTCTACCATTGTTGAAGTTGACGCCTATTTAGGAAAAGAATTTAAAGGAATTGTAACCGAAATATCGAATACCGCCGATAATGAATTAACAACAGATCAAGTCACCAATTTTAAAGTTAAGGTTCGAATTATGAAAGAATCTTATAACGATCTGTTAGAAGGAAAATCTGAAAATTATTCACCTTTTCGTCCGGGGATGACTGCAACAGTGGATATTATAACCAATAAAAAACAACAGGTTCTTGGAGTTCCAATTAGTGCAGTGGTCATAAAAACCGATACTACTACAGGTAAAAAGTCACTTATAAGTGAGCCCGAAAAAGAGAGCGATGAAAAATTTGAATGTGTTTTTGTAAAAGACGGAAATAAAGCTAAACTTCGCGTCGTGAAAACAGGAATCCAGGACGATTCAAATATTGAAATCATGACAGGGCTTCAGGAAGGTGATGAAGTGGTTACAGGACCTTATACTACCGTAACCAAAAACCTGAAAAATGAAGATGAAATAGAGATTCAGAAGAAGGAAGATAAAGAGGACGAATCAGAATAAACAAATTGCATTTTGGCCATTATTTTATGTCTTGAAACTGCTACTACTAATTGTTCAGTAGGAATAGCGAAAAACGGTGAGTTAATTTCCCTTAAGGAGGATAACAGTAAGCAATATTCGCATGCGGAGAAGCTTCATGTTTTTATTGACGAGATCTTAAAAGAAAATAATCTTATAATCGGGGATCTGGATGCTGTTGCTATTAGCAAAGGCCCGGGATCTTACACCGGTTTAAGAATTGGAGTCTCTGCCGCCAAAGGCCTTTGTTTTTCTTTAAATATCCCCCTTATATCCATTCCAACACTGGACCTGCTGGCTTCAAAACTGGAGGGCGAGCGGGGTGTTTTTATACCAATGCTCGATGCCCGAAGAATGGAAGTCTACTCGGCAGTATTCGATTCAAATTTAAATCAGATAAGAGAAACCCGTGCCGATATTTTGGAGGAAGACTCATTCCGGCAATATCTCGATTCCGGGGAAGTACATCTTATTGGAAATGGGGTAAAGAAGTTTGAAGATATATGCAATCATAAAAATGCCCTTTTTCACACGCAGATATTTCCTTCTGCGGCAGAAATGGCAAAGATTGCTGAGTTGAAATATCAAAAAAGCGACACCGAAGATGTCGCTTACTTTGAACCTTATTATTTAAAAGACTTTATAGCCGGTTAGTCTTGGTTTTTTTCTTTTCTTAATGCAGTCCCATTCATTTTGGTCTGATCATAAAAGTAAACATCTCTTTGAGGATATGGAATGGTCATTCCTGCCTCTTCAAGTCTAATCTTACCTTCCTCAATCATATACCAGTGAAGATCCCAGAAAACGCTGTTTGCCGCGAAATATCTGACTGAAAAATTAACTGAACTATCTCCAAGTTCTGCAACAATCACCTGTGGTGCCGGATCTTCAAGAATATCGCTTTGTTCTTTTACCAATTTAGTAAGAACTTCTTTGGCCGCCTTAATATCATCATCATAGGAAATCCCAAAACTTAGAGTTTCCCTTCTGGTACCATTAAAACTGTAGTTGGTAATATTGTTATTACTAAGATCTCCATTAGGAATCACTACTCTTTGATTTCCGAAGGTATTGATCTTGGTATAAAAAAGAGAAATTTCAACCACACTACCAGAAACTCCCTGTGCTGCAATCCAGTCCCCAATTTTAAATGGTTTTAGAACTATAATTAAGACCCCTCCGGCCAGATTCGACAGCGAACCCTGCAAGGCTAAACCTATGGCCAAAGCGGAAGCACCAATTGCAGCTACAAGGGAAGCGCTCTGCACTCCCAGTTGGGTTATCACAAGTACAAAAAGAAGAATTTTTAATCCCCATCTTGCCGCATTTAGCGTGAATTGCTCGAGTGTTTCATCATAATCCTTTTTTTCGAATAGCTTTTGAAGATATTTTACTATTAATTTAATTACCCAAAGACCTATAAACAAGAGCAATAATGCTCCTATAAGCGTGGGCAAATAATCTAAAAACTTACCGGCGTATTCTTTTGCGATATCACCAAAGTCGTTGATTTCATTCATAATTCTTTTTCTTAGATTTTTATTTAGAGGCTATTGTAAAAAAAATAGGTTTTATTTCTTGTTTAAATTTTGTTAAAATTGCCTGATTTCCTTGATAGCTGCCGAATTTGATTCGGTAGGAAGATGACAGGTTCCTCCCTCGCAAATATAAATTAGGTTTTTATCCTGCTTATATCGGTCTTTAATCAGTAATGGATATTCCGATTTTTCTCCCGCAGCGATGCAGGTATTTGGGAGATATTTTTTCTGAAAAAATGAAGCTTCTTGTAAATAATTGGTGCCTGTTACGGCAATTTCAAAATAGGAAAAAGTAAAATTCATCATAAGCTCCAGCCAGTTGGAAAAAGATTGCGGATATTCCGGGATCTTCTCCTGAATAGTATGCAACATAGTTCCGGCTTTTTCTAAATAGCCGGTATTGCCGGATAGTTTTCCCACTTTAAACAGATTTTTTGCCATTACCGAATTCGAAGCCGGGATCACATTGTCATTAATTTCAACCGGTTTAGTGACAAGTTTCCGGTCTCTGGTTGAGGTGAAATTAAAAAGGGGAGAGTTTTTTTCAGCAAAATCGGTATCCACTACTTCAACCAGTTTCTCGGCAATTTTGAGATACTCGGAGTTAAAATTAGCTTCATATAAATTAATAAAAGCCTCAATGACAAAAGCATAATCTTCCAGGTATCCGTTAATAGAACTTTTAGAATCCTTATAGGTGTGATTCAATCGTCCATCTTCACGTACCTGATTTTTAAGGATGAAATTGGCGTTCTTTTTAGCTGTTTCAAGGTATTCTTTCTTTCCCAAAGCCTTATAAGCTTCAGTGTAGCCGC
>JAGXII010000071.1 GCA_024635735.1 Christiangramia sp.
GCTTCAATGGCACCATCAAGATAATGATCCAGCAATAATTTGTTATTGGGTATAGAGCGAAGAAGGTCAATAACGTGAGCCTCTAATTCATCCTTGTTGATCACGATCTTCATTCCCTGACCACCAAGTACGTAAGATGGTCTTACCAGGATCGGGAAGTCAAGCTCATCGGCCAAAGCCAGAGCTTCTTCAGCATTTTCAGCAGTTCCAAAATCCGGATAAGGAATGTCATTCGCCTGAAGCAATTTAGAGAAACTACCACGATCTTCAGCAAGGTCCAGTGCTTCAAAACTTGTTCCCATGATTTTTATTCCGTAGCGATCAAGCTTTTCAGCAAGTTTAAGGGCAGTTTGCCCGCCTAGCTGAACAATTACACCTTCTGGTTTTTCATGTCTTATAATATCGTAGAGATGCTCCCAGAAGACTGGCTCAAAGTAAAGTTTATCAGCAATATCAAAATCTGTAGAAACAGTTTCAGGGTTACAGTTAATCATGATTGTCTCATAGCCACATTCTGAAGCCGCCAACACTCCGTGTACACAACTATAATCGAACTCTATCCCCTGGCCAATTCTGTTAGGACCTGATCCAAGAACAACAATTTTCTTCCGGTCAGAACTTTTACTTTCGTTGGCGACATAGGTCTTACCATCTTTAGTTTTTATCTGATCTTCGAAAGTGGAATAATAATAAGGAGTTACTGCTTCAAATTCGGCGGCACAGGTATCTACCAGTTTATAAACACGGTTTACCCCCAGCTCTTCTCTTTTGCTATAAACCTCGCTCTCCCAGCATTCCAGCATATGAGCGATCTGCCTGTCGGCAAAACCTTTTTGTTTGGCTTCGAGAAGAAGGTCTTTAGGAAGTGTATTAATATCGTATTTGGAAATTTCAATTTCCAGGGCATGTAATTCTTCGTATTGTTTAAGGAACCACATATCAATTTTTGTAATCTCATGGATCCTGCTCAGTGGAATACCCATCTGTATAGCATCGTAGATCACAAATACCCTATCCCAGCTAGGATTGGTAAGTTTCTCGATTATCTGATCGTAATCTTTGTACCCTTTCCCGTCTGCACCAAGTCCATTTCTTTTAATTTCAAGAGATTGGGTAGCTTTATGCAAGGCTTCCTGGAAAGATCTCCCAATTCCCATTACTTCTCCCACAGATTTCATCTGAAGACCTAAAGTACGATCTGCACCTTCAAATTTATCAAAATTCCATCTTGGTATTTTAACGATCACATAATCGAGTGATGGCTCAAATAAAGCTGAAGTAGATTTGGTGATCTGATTATCCAGCTCATCGAGATGGTATCCTAAAGCAAGTTTGGTCGCCACCTTTGCAATTGGATACCCGGTTGCTTTAGAAGCCAGAGCAGAAGATCTTGATACACGAGGGTTGATCTCGATCGCATAAATATCTTCTTTCTCATCTGGACTAACCGCGAACTGTACATTACACCCACCTGCAAAATCCCCGATACTACGCATCATCTTAATAGCCATATCCCTCATTCTCTGGAATGCTCTATCGCTTAAGGTCATCGCCGGCGCAACCGTAATAGAATCACCGGTATGAATCCCCATTGGATCCATATTCTCAACCGTACAGATAATCACAACATTATCGTTCTTATCTCGCAATAATTCTACCTCGTACTCCTTCCATCCTAAAAGAGCTTTATCTATAAGCACTTCATGTATTGGCGAAGTTTCCAGGCCGTAGGTAAGCATTTCATCAAAATCTTCGGCACGGTGAACAAAACCAGCTCCACCACCGCCAAGGGTAAATGAAGCCCTGATCACAAGTGGATAACCAAATTCCTGAGCAACTTCCTTTCCCTGCAGATAAGAAGTTACCGTTTTTGCGGGAGCAACAGGAATTCCAATTCTTCCCATAAGCTGTTTGAACTGCTCTCTATCTTCACAAATATTGATGGCATCAATATCAACACCAATAAGCTTAACATTGAAGTCGTTCCAAATCCCTTTTTCATCTGCTTCAATACATAAATTTAAAGCTGTTTGTCCTCCCATAGTTGGAAGTACAGCATCAATCTCGGGATGCTCCTTGAGGATTTCCACTAAAGATTTTGTAGTAAGCGGTTTAAGATATACATGATCGGCCATAGAAGGGTCGGTCATGATCGTTGCGGGATTGGAATTAATTAGAATGGTTTTAATACCATCTTCTCTTAAAGATTTTAGAGACTGAGTTCCTGAATAATCAAATTCACAGGCCTGGCCGATAATAATAGGACCCGAACCTATGATTAAAACGCATTGAATTTCTTTGTTTTTAGGCATGTTGTAGTGTTGAGTTTGCAGTAAAATTAAGAAGCGTCAGGATATAAAAAAAGGCGTTACTAAAAAAGTAACACCTTTATTTATTTTGAATAACGTGATTCATTAGTGCTTATGTCTGTTTTCAGAAGATACAGATAATTTCTTTCTGCCTTTAGCCCTTCTTCTGGCAAGGATCTTTCTTCCGTTTGCACTCGCCATACGCTCCCTGAAGCCGTGCTTATTTTTTCTTTTCCTTTTAGATGGTTGAAACGTTCTTTTCATTTTGAATATCTTTTATCTTCTGTAATTCGTTTTGGCTATCTTTAAAACTGCGTGCAAATATACAAAGCTTTTTATCTACTGCAAATACTAAATTAAAATAATTTTTAATTGTTTTTATTACCTTTGCCGACTGGAAAATCAAGATAACATGTTCAATAAAAATATAAAATTAGTAATAGCCGGATTAATAATCGCCTGGGCGGTATGGCAATTCGTAGAGGGAAATATTGGGAATGGTATATCTTTACTGTTACTGGCCGGTATCTTTATTTTTCTTTATTTTAAAAATGAAATGATCCTACTTGCTTTTCTGCGACTAAGAAAGCAGGATTTTCCAGGGGCTAAAAAGTGGCTTGATAAAATAAAAAATCCTGAAAAAGCGCTTGTTCAGAAACAACAGGGATATTACTGGTATCTACATGGGTTAATGTTATCTCAAACCAATATCACCCAGGCCGAAAAATTCTTTAAGAAAGCTCTAAGGCTGGGATTATCTATGGATCACGATATTGCCATGGCTAAATTGAATCTTGCAGGAATCGCCATGACCAAGAGGCGAAAAAGAGAAGCTACCACCTTACTTAATGAAGCTAAAAAGCTTGATAAACACGGTATGATGAACGAGCAGATACGAATGATGAAAGAGCAAATGAAGAAAATTTAAGCCTTATTATTTCTTAATTTTTAGCTAAAAGCGGAATTTTAACTAATAAATGGGTAGTTAAACGATATTTTTTTTTCAAGACGAAGGCGTAGATTACTTTTGCAAAGTAACAGCCCCACAAATCGTTGCATGAAAAAACTATTATTAGTTTTATTCTTTATTGGCCCCACAATATATTCTCAAGGAGAATCAAAAGATAAAATCTTTTTCTCCGAAGCCCTCTTCACCCATCTTCCTGACTATAATAAAAAAGCAGACAAAGCTTATCAATTCCATGAGTACGAGAAAGGAAAGGAACTTTTTGATTCTCTAACCAACTATTGTCTGGAAGGTTCATATATGGACAACTTTAAGTTTAATAACTTAAAAAAGAGAGAAGTTCATCTTTACGATTATAAAAAGCCAATTTTCCTGATCACTTACGCTTCCTGGGTTGTGCCTAGTAAAGGAGAAATTCCTGCCCTTAACCAATTGGCTAAGAAATTTGAAGACCGGATTGATTTTGTTGTTCTTTTCTGGGACAAAAGAGAAACTGTCAAAAAATTAGCTGAACAGTTTAAAAGTCCCGTCACCGTGGTATATGTGGACGAAACTAAGAATGAAGGGGCATATGTTGTAAAACAATTAAAGCATTCGCTCGGGTTACCTACCTGTTTCCTTATATCTGGAGATAAAAAGATAATGGATATTCGTCGCAGTGTTTTTCCTCCCATGCAAACCGAAGAAGAAACGGCTTACCGGGAAAATTATCAGGCTATGGAAGCTTCTATAGACAACAACCTCATAAATAGCTATGAAGGCGTTTATGCCGAAAATGTTATCCTGGTAGATTAAACTCCTTACTTCACCGGCGGATAGTAACCTTTTTCAGGAATTTCTATATAATATGTTTTTCTTGATGCATTATTTAAATGGTCATCCCTTAACCACGGATTATGAATCTTTAGGATCTTATAGTTAATTCCGAATTTTTCAGCAAAATCAGGGAAATCCTTTACTATACTGTCTACTTTAACCTTATTAGTGGGTATTGGCTGGTAAAGATCATCTTCTTCAAAACTGAAACCATATTTCTCAGGATGATTCATAATTTCTTTAAGCGCGATGATCCTTAAAACATATCTTCCTGTTTCCTCTCCCAGCAATAGGTCATAATAACCTGACACTTTTTGTCGTTCCAGTTGTTTATCTATTCCATATTGACCCGCATTATAAGAAGCGGCAGCCAGTGTCCAGGAACCAAAACGGGCTTTTGCCTTTTTGAGGTAATCTGCAGCCACTCTGGTAGATTTTTCAATATGATAACGTTCATCAACATTATCATTTATTTCTAAACCATATTCCTTTCCAGTTCCTTCAAGAATTTGCCAGAAACCAATTGCTCTTGCAGGAGATACCGCCTGAGTAAGTCCGCTTTCAATTACAGCCAGATATTTAAAGTCTTCTGGCACGCCCTCTTCCTTAAACACTGCTTCGATAACTGGAAAATATTTATTGGCTCTTTTCATAAGCAATAATGCATTGGACTGCCAGTAAGTATTAACCAGTAGTTCTCTGTCCAGTCTTTCATATACATCGGGATCTTCCAAAGGAACTTTCTCGCCGGCAAACTCTGCTTCTTCAGGCATTGGTAATGCTACAATTTGGTAGTTATCAGCCACACTCCTATCTATATTACGGCTGTTTCGTTCTTTTATAGGACTACTACTTCCACTGTCCTGATCCTGTTGTACAGCATTTATGCTTACCGCACACACTGCAAGAATCCCTGCAACTATTAAGGCATTTTTTAAAATTTTCATCGCTAATTGATTTTTTTATTCTTTTGTTTCTTTTTAAGTTTTCCGCTACTAATCAACTCTGCCAAATGTTCATTAAACCATCTAAATCTGTTGATTATCATAATATGTGTCCCTCCTTTTACAATGATAGCATTCCTGATATTCTTAATTGGAAAAACTTCATCTTTATCTCCATGAATATGTATAACCCGTTCATCAGGCTTATCACGTTTCCAGTTAACCATATTTTTTACAGCCCAGTCTAGATATTGCTTATCTGTAATAGAAATATACTGCTTATATAATTTCGCCCTTTTTTTCAGAAAGTCTCCCACAGCCACTTTTTCAAAAGAATCCACAAATGTGAGAAGTCCAGTGGGTAAAAGTTTAAATAAGCCGGTTTTAGAGGCGAATTTCATACGTGGAGGCAATTCATCAGTACACTTTACACTCGAAATAATGATCAATCTTTGCAAATCAAGGAACTTTGCCATTTCCTGCACAATAACCCCGCCAAATGAAACTCCAATTAATACCGCATTATTGTGGTGCACAAACTTCGCCATTCTTCTGGCATATTTATCAAGGCTTTCATCTCCTTCCGGCATTTGCCATTCAAGAAAGTAGACTTTAAATCGGTCCGCAGGCAATGAGATGTTCTCAAAAATAGACGGATTCGCAGCCATACCAGGCATTAAGTATACATGTGTGAGCCCTTCTTCCATCTTCATTTTAACATGTATATAACAGTGTTTACTAACATTTAATTTGTAACTTTATACATCAAAACTACTGCATAATACCCGACTTTCAAATTTACTAAGCCACAAAAAAAATGGAGAAAGTATTACATCCGGCAACCGCAAGAGGTTCTGCTAATCATGGATGGCTTAAAGCAAATTTTTCATTCAGTTTTGCAAACTATTTCGATCCTAATAAAACAGGTTTCGGAAAATTAAGAGTGCTTAACGACGACTTTGTTCAGGCAGGAATGGGATTTGGAACCCATCCCCATGAAGATATGGAGATTATTACCATTCCGTTAAAAGGAGAGGTCCGCCATAAGGATTCCATGAATAACACCAAAGTCATTAAGGCTGGGGAAGTCCAGGTAATGAGTGCAGGGACAGGGGTTGAGCACAGTGAACTCAATTCTTCAGGCGAAGAACTCAATATGCTTCAAATATGGATATTTCCGGAGAAGAATGGTCTTGATCCCAGATATGAACAAAAAGATTTTTCAGAAATTTTAAAGAAAAATGAACTTTTAAATATCGTATCTCCTAAAAATGACCTTTCAAAAAATTCACTTTGGATACATCAGGATGCTTATTTGTATTTAGGTGAATTTGAAAGCGGCCTGAAATTTGAGTATAAATTAAAAAATAAAGATCACGGTGTTTACGTTTTTCTTATTGATGGTGAGGCAATTATAGCCGATACTGTTCTTAAAAAACGTGATGCTACCGGAATATGGAATACTTCCATGATATCCATGGAATTTAAAAATCTCTCAAAGGTTCTTTTAATTGAAGTGCCTATGAATTAATAATATAAGGTATGAGCGATGAAGAATTAACAATTAGCGACAATGAGTTTCTTCGACAATTCGAAACACGAATTAATGACGAACTCGCTACGATTGAGTACTCTCAACAAGAACGAAAAATATTTCTTACAAAATTATTAATGCCCGAAAATACTGAAGACAGACAGGAAGATTTTATTAAGGCTGTTTTGGAAGAAATTAAAGGAAGGAATACAAGAGTTGTTCCTACCAGTCCTGAAATTGCAGGATTTATTAGAAGAAACCGAAGAAAATATAAAGATCTTCTTCCCGTTGGAATAAATATTTAAACGATAACCTCTTTTTTTAACTCCTCAAATCTCACGAGGCCATCTTCGTCAATTTCGGTTAACCTGATTTCCTGAAGCGTATTTACCAGCGAAGGATTCCATGGGGTCTTTACTTTTACATAATTCTCGGTAAACCCATGGATATAACCTTCCTTATTTTCACCTTCAAAGAGAACAGTACAAGTATTTCCTAACTGGCTTTCATAAAATGCTCTTCTCTTCTTCGCAGAAAGACCTCTAAGCATCTTGCTTCTTTTCTTTCTAATTTTTAAAGGTACTACTCCACCCATCTCTGCGGCAGGAGTATTATCTCTTTCAGAATAAGTGAAGACGTGCAGATATGAAATATCCAGTTCATTCAGAAAATTATATGTTTCCAGGAAATGTTCTTCAGTTTCTCCGGGAAAACCAACAATTACATCAACTCCAATACAGGCATCCGGCATCACTCTTCTTATCCTGCCAATACGTTCAACGTATAGGTCACTTAAATAACGGCGGCGCATTAACTTAAGAATTTCATCGCTACCGCTTTGTAACGGAATATGAAAATGAGGAACAAAAGTTTTGCTGTGGGCTACAAAGTCTATAGTTTCATTCTTCAGTAAATTTGGTTCTATGGAAGAAATTCGAAGTCTTTCTATTCCATCTACCTGATCCAGTGCCTTTACAAGATCTAAAAAAGTATGTTCGTGCTTTTTATTACCAAATTCACCTTTACCGTAATCCCCGATATTTACCCCTGTAAGTACTATCTCTTTAATTCCCTGTTCTGAAATTTCAGAAACGTTGTGCAGTACATTTTCAAGCTTATCACTTCTGGAAATACCACGGGCAAGAGGAATAGTGCAATAGGTACATTTATAGTCACAGCCATCCTGAACTTTTAGAAAAGCCCTGGTACGATCACCTATAGAATAAGAGCCCACATAGAAATCGGCTTCATTGATCTCGCAGGAATGAACTTCTCCAAAGTCATTTTTAGTGAGGTCATTAAGGTAATCTGTGATTTTAAATTTTTCGGTAGCTCCCAGTACCAGATCCACTCCGTCTATCTCGGCAAGTTCTTCCGGTTTTAGCTGGGCATAACATCCAACCGCGATCATAAAAGCATTTTCATTCGCTTTTTGAGCCTGCTTTACGATGGTCTTAAAACGCTTATCGGCATTTTCGGTAACCGAACATGTGTTAATCACATAAATATCTGCCTTTTCCGAAAAATCCACTCTTTGAAAACCTTCATTCTCGAAAGAACGTGCTATAGTGGATGTTTCTGAAAAATTAAGTTTACAGCCCAATGTATAAAATGCGACTTTCTTTGCGTTCATAAGTATCATTTAACGTCCCGATACTGAATCAGGGCTGCAAAGATACCAACTAAAATTGTTTTGATAAAATTGAAAGGGAAATGTAATTAGCAAGAAATCTTAATGTTAGCTGATTATTTTAAATTTTATTGTAAATTTATTTTCCTTGATTATTACTTTTATCATGAATTTGGGGAATAACAATGGCGCAACTCTTGGCCACAAGAATCGAAACAGAGATAAAATATCTCCAGCTAACTCCGCTAGAAACTCAAATATTTCCCGCTTTGGGAGTATCTTAAGTAAAAGCCGACTTACAGAACAGGATCTTCAGCGATTTGAACAGGAAATAATAATAGCTCATCGCAAAAGAAACTATCAGGCACTATCTGTTTTTAGTATTATTCTAATTTTAATGGCTGCTTTGGTAATTATCTTAATAGCTTAAGATCTGCGCCATTTTGAGGTAAGCTCAAAAACTTCTTCCAGTATTTTTTTATCTTTTTCAGTCAACTCAAGGTTCCTTCTTTTCATTACCAGTTCGGCAGTTTCAAAGACCTTTACCAGTTTATAAGTGCTTGTTCCTGCACTTCCACCCCAACTAAAGCTGGGAATAAAATTTCTCGGAAAACCACTTCCGAAGATATTTGCACTCACTCCAATCACAGTACCTGTATTAAACATCGTATTGATACTACATTTGCTATGATCCCCCATAATGAGTCCGCAAAATTGTAGTCCGGTATTGGCAAAATTTTCAGTGTTATAATTCCATAATCTTACAGATGCGTAATTATTCTTTAAATTGGAAGTATTCGTGTCAGCCCCTATATTACACCATTCTCCCAGGACAGAGTTTCCAAGAAATCCTTCGTGACCTTTGCTGCTGTTTTCAAACATCACCGAATTATTGATCTCTCCTCCTGCCTTACAGTTTGGACCAACAGTGGTAGGGCCATAAATTTTCGCGCCCATTTTAACAAGGCCGTTATCACATAAGGCGAATGGTCCACGGATAAGGCACCCTTCCAGAATCATCGCATTTTTGCCTATATATATAGGCCCGGTGGAAGCGTTAAGGGAACAATTTTCTACTTCTACTCCTTCTTCAATAAAAATTTGTTCCGGATTTTTCACAAAATTAGATTCTGGGATGGGCTGCGAGGTTCTATTGGCAGTAAGCAATTGAAAATCCTGCTGAATGGCTTCCCCGTTTTTTGAAAAAATATCCCAGGTATGAGCTACTTTAATCAGCTCCCCATTGAATTCAATTTGATCTAATCCTGATATATCTCTTTGCTCTTCATTTTGAAAATAGGCTAAAACCTCATCCCTTGTTACAAGTTTTTCAGAAGGCTTAAGATTTGAAATTTTTTCAACCACCTCCGGAGTGGGCAGGAAAGCAGCATTGATAAAAATATTCTTTGAGGTAAGTTTAAGAGGCCATTTTTCACTGAGGTAATCTTCAGTTTTAGTGGAGGTCTTCTCACCAAGAAGTTTCTCCCATTTTTCCCTTATACTAAGAATTCCGATTCTAATATCTGCAACAGGACGTGTGAATGTAAATGGCAGAAGGTCGTTTCTGGAAGGACCATCAAAAAGAATATAATTCATCGTGATTGAAATTTTATCAAAATTAAAAGTTCCTGAAGAACAGGAAAGAAATTATCACAAAATTAAAAAAGCCGCTACACAGCGGCTTTAAATATATCTACTAAACAGGAAAAATTACTTTTTCTTGAATTTAGCGTATTTATTCTTGAATTTATCAATTCTACCAGCACTATCCACAAGCTTGGTTTGACCTGTGTAGTATGGGTGAGAAGTTCTGGAAATCTCCAGTTTTACCAACGGGTATTCTGTTCCGTCAACTTCAATAGTTTCTTTTGTTTTTGCGGTAGATTTTGTAATAAATACGTCTTCATTAGACATATCTTTAAAAGCTACCAATCTATAATTTTCCGGATGGATTCCCTGCTTCATCGCTTTAATCTTTATAATTTTTCGAGGTGCAAATTTAACGAATAATTCCTGATGTGCAAATACAAATACAAAAACTTTTAATAGAACATGTAATGTAACGTTTTGCTATATTTGTTAACTAACTGCTAAAATAACCAAACTTCAATTAATTATGGAAAGTCCAGCCAAAAAAATTTCAACCGCTTACGGGGTATATTTAGGTATTTCTCTCGTATTAATCACAGTACTAACTTATGCTTTTAACCTGGCCCTGTTTACTAAATGGTGGTTCGGGATCACCCTTATCATTTTTAGCATCGTATTGGCAAGTGTTAGTATAAGCAAAGCAAAAAAAGTAAGCACTACTCTATTTAGCTTCAAGGATGCCTTTGGCAGCTATTTTTTAACCATATTTATAGGAACCTTCATTTCTCTTATATTCGGAATTATTTTATTCAACCTTATAGACCCTGAAGCAGCTGAAAAGCTTACCGAGTTAATTATGGAATCCTCCCGGGCAATGATGGAAAGATTTGGAGCCCCGGAAGCCCAGATTAATGAAGCTTTAAGAAAAATGCAGGATGAAAACCAGTTTTCTCTACTGAATCAATTGAAAGGTTACGGATTTCAATTAGTTTTGTATGCAATATTTGGTCTTATAATATCACTTATTTTTAGAGAGAAAGAGACTATTAACGCATAATCTATGCAAATATCGGTTGTAATACCACTTCTTAACGAGAAAGAATCTTTAGTAGAATTATATGATTGGATCGCAAAAGTCATGCGATCCAATTCCTTTTCTTATGAGATCATTTTTATTGATGATGGAAGCACAGATGATTCGTGGAAAACCATCGAATCACTGGTAAAAAAAGACAATCAGGTAAAAGGAATAAGATTTAATCGCAATTATGGCAAATCACAGGCGCTGCATGCTGGTTTTCTAAAGGCTGAAGGAGATGTGGTGATAACCATGGATGCCGATCTGCAGGATAATCCGGAAGAAATTCCTGAACTCTATGAAATAGTCACCACACAGGGTTTCGACCTGGTTTCGGGATGGAAGAAGAAACGATATGATAATGTTCTTACAAAGAATCTCCCTTCTAAACTTTTTAATGCGGCCGCCAGAAAAACTTCCGGTGTAAAACTTCACGATTTCAATTGCGGATTAAAAGCATACCGCAAAGCCGTCATCAAAAATATTGATGTATATGGCGAGATGCACCGTTATATCCCTGTACTTGCAAAAAACGCAGGCTTTTATAAGATAACCGAAAAAGAAGTTCAGCATCAGGCCAGAAAATACGGTAACACTAAATTTGGAATAAATCGCTTTATTTATGGGTTTTTAGACCTTATAAGCATCTGGTTCCTATCAAAATTTGGACGCCGTCCCATGCACCTTTTTGGAGCTCTTGGAGTCTTAATGTTTATGATAGGATTTCTCGCGGCAGGATGGATAGGGTTCTCAAAACTTTATAAATTATACCATGGTATGCCTAATACATTAGTAGCCGAAAACCCCTGGTTTTATATTTCCCTTGCCGTTATGATTATGGGTACACAATTCTTTCTTGCAGGCTTTCTGGGGGAACTTATTCTTCGCTCTAAAAGGGAAAAAGAACGTTATCTTATAAGGAAAACCACTTCTAATATTTAGGAGCATTCAAGGATTAATCCTTATTTTTGCTATCCAATAAAATGAATTATTATGACTACTATAAAACCTGAAATTCTTCAGAAAGCTAAATCCTGGCTTACCGATATTTTCGATAAAGATACTCACACAGAAATCAACCGGTTAATAGATGAGAATCCTAAAGAACTGGAAGAAAGCTTTTATAAAAATGCTGAATTTGGAACAGGTGGAATGCGTGGTGTCATGGGAGTTGGGACCAACCGTATTAATAAATATACTCTTGGTAAAAACACTCAGGGACTTTCAGATTATCTGAAAAAATCATTCCCGAATAAGGAAATCAAGGTGGCAATAGCATATGACTGCAGGAATAACAGTAAGTCTTTGGCAAAAGTAGTAGCTGATGTTTTTTCGGCTAACGGAATAAAAGTTTATCTCTTTTCAGATTTAAGGCCTACGCCCGAACTTTCTTATGCGGTTAAGAAACTTGACTGCCAGTGCGGAATTGTACTTACTGCAAGTCACAATCCTCCGGAATATAATGGGTATAAGGTTTACTGGGAAGACGGTGGACAGCTTGTGCCACCTCAGGACACTGAACTAGTAGAAACCATTAATAATCTGGAATACGAGGCGATTAATTTTGAAGCCAATGAAAGTCTAATTGTAAAAGTTGACTCGAAAATCGATAATGCCTTTGCAGAAGCTTCTGTAAATAACGGCAGTTTTGATACTCCTGAGACTGCAAGAGAAAACCTGAGTATCGTCTTTACTTCGCTTCATGGTACTTCTATTACCATGGTGCCAGATGTGCTTAAGAAGGCCGGATTTAATAATGTGCACCTCGTTGAAGAACAAAAAGAACCTGACGGAAATTTCCCTACGGTAAAATCTCCAAACCCGGAAGAGCCCGCTGCTCTTAAAATGGCTTTGGAAATGGCGGAAAATAAAAATGCCGATATCGTAATAGGAACCGATCCCGACTGCGATCGTCTTGGAGTGGCAGTTAGAGATAATAATGGAGAAATGATTCTTCTTAACGGGAACCAAACCATGCTTATAATGACCTGGTTTCTGTTAGAACAATGGAAGAAAGAGAATAGAATTAAAGGT
The DNA here is from genome assembly GCA_024635735.1 of Christiangramia sp. Lineage (GTDB taxonomy): Bacteria > Bacteroidota > Bacteroidia > Flavobacteriales > Flavobacteriaceae > Christiangramia. The sequence goes on from JAGXII010000071.1 coordinate 12,903, forward strand.
AAAGAATTTGTTGCTTCCACTATCGTTTCCACTCCTATGATGAAAAATCTTGTGGAGGATTACGGAGTGCAGTATATGGAAGTTCTTACGGGTTTTAAATGGATCGCAAAACTAATAAAAGACCATCCGGAACTTAATTTTATAGGTGGCGGTGAGGAAAGTTTTGGTTATATGGTTGGCGATTTTGTTAGAGATAAAGACGCTGTAACCGCTACCCTGCTTGCCTGTGAAATTTCTGCAAGCCTTAAAGCTGAAAATAATTCATTTTATAATAAACTACTGGAACTTTATACAAAGTACGGTTTGTATAAGGAAGAACTGATTTCCCTTGTAAAAAAAGGAATTGAGGGAGAACAGGAGATAAAGCAGATGCTTATAGACCTCCGGGAGAATCCATGGGAAGAAATTGATGGTGAAAAAGTGGTGCTTGTTGAAGATTATAAATCTTCAGTTGCAAAAATCCTGCAGGACCATACCGAAAATACGATCGATATTCCAAAATCAAATGTTCTAATTTATTATACTGAAGAAGGGACAAAAATAGCTGCAAGACCCAGTGGAACTGAGCCAAAGATTAAATTTTACATTAGTGTAAACACCAATCTTGATTCGGTCGAAGAGTATGAAGAACAGCAACAAAAACTGAAAGAAAAAATTGCCCGAATCAAACAAGAACTAAAACTGGGCTAAGCATTTTTTAAATGACCTATTTCCGAAAAATACTCCAGTTCGCAAAACCTTATAAGATTTACGCGATCCTCAATATCATTTGTAATATTTTTTATGCGATTTTCAGTACGCTTTCTTTTATAGCCCTGATTCCCGTTATTAAAGTGCTTTTTGATAAAACCGAAAGGGTGAATGAAAAGCCCATTTGGGAAGGCCTTCGAGGAATTAAAGATTATGCGGTAGATTACTTTAATTTCTATATCACGCAGCGTGTGAATGAGGATGAAGTGGCAGCTTTAGTTTTTATATGTGGGATTGTGGTTTTATTGTTTTTCCTTAAAAATCTGTTTGCATATTTATCTTCATTTTTTCTCACTTTTCTCCGGAATGGGGTTTTAAGAGATGTTAGAGATGCGATGTATAAAAAAATTCTGGAACTACCTATCTCCTATTTTTCTGAAAAAAGAAAAGGTGACACGATTTCAAGAATAACGGCAGATGTTAATGAAGTTCAGACTTCCTTTTTGTCGATCCTGGAGCTTATTGTACGAGAACCGCTTACAATTCTTTTCACCATTATCGCAATGCTGTTGATGAGCGGGAAGCTCACCTTATTTGTTTTCGTGTTTCTGCCAATCTCAGGTTTTATTATTTCTCTAATAGGAAAGCAACTAAAAAAGCAATCGAATCTCGCTCAGGAAGAAAACAGTCATTTTCTAAGTATTGTTGAAGAGACTCTATCCAGTCTGAAGATTATCAAAGGCTTCAATGCAGAACAAAAGTTTTATAAAAGATTTCAGGACTCAACAAACAGGTTAAATAATATTCTAAATCAACTGGTAAACAGACAAAACCTTGCCTCACCGACCAGTGAATTTTTAGGAATATTTGTAATCGTTATTATTTTATGGTTTGGTGGGAATATGGTGCTTATTGAAGGAACGCTGGATGCAGCGACTTTTATTGCCTTCCTTGGACTTGCTTATAATATCCTTACTCCTGCTAAACAAATTTCCAAAGCTTCCTATAGTGTTAAGAAAGGAAATGCAGCAGCTGAACGGATTCTACATATTCTTGAAACTCCCTCAAATCTTACCGATGCGCCCGATGCTGTTGAGAAGAAAGATTTTAATAAAGAGATCAGAATCGAGAATATTAACTTTAGTTATGAGGAAGACAGGGTATTAAAAAATTTCAGTATTAATGTTCCTAAAGGGCAAACCGTAGCACTGGTGGGACAATCCGGCTCGGGTAAATCTACTATTGCGAATTTAATCACTCGTTTTTACGATGTGGATAGTGGTAATATTCAAATAGATGGTTTAGATATAAGGCAGATTAAAAAATCTTCTTTAAGAAACCTTATGGGGCTGGTGACACAGGATTCTATTCTTTTCAATGATACGGTTAGAAATAATGTTGCTTTGGGAAAAGATAATGCTACCACAGAAGAAATCATTGAAGCCCTGAAGATTGCCAATGCCTGGGAATTCGTTAAGGACTTGCCCAAGCAGTTGGATACCAATATAGGCGACAGCGGAAACAAATTAAGTGGTGGTCAAAAACAACGAATTTCCATTGCCAGAGCAGTTTTAAAGAACCCTCCGGTGATGATACTTGACGAAGCTACCTCGGCACTTGATACCGAAAGTGAAAAACTGGTTCAAAAAGCTTTGGAGAATATGATGAGAAACCGGACTTCTGTAGTGATTGCTCACCGACTCTCCACCATTCAAAATGCAGATAAGATAGTGGTAATGCAACGAGGAGAAATCGTGGAACAAGGCAGGCATCAGGAACTAATTACTCTAAATGGCACTTACCGCAAACTAGTGGAAATGCAATCCTTTGATTAGAAAAATCTGAATTTTAGAAATAAAAAAATGGATGATAGTAGGTATCATCCATTTTTTAAAATTATTCTCACTTAGGGGCAAGTGACAATAATAAAAGATTCAAGTCGATTTTTTGGGGCAAAAAAAGATTAAATCATTTATTGAGGTAAATATACGACAAACTTTGAATCAAACAAGAAAAAAATGCTTTTTATCTCTTTTTAATGCTTTTAATCGGTCTGCGATATAGTTTTTGTATTCTTTTTCCTTCTTTTTAATTCATCGCCATTGGAGTTTCTAGAATTTCAAGTTTTGTATACCTTTAGCAGCGTTACAATATTCAACCGTTTTTACAATTTTGCAGAATTCCGAAGATCTTCTTATCAGGCAATTACAGAGTGATGATTCTTCCCAGGAAGCATTCAGGGAACTCATGGGCTTGTATAAGCAGCGTTTATACTGGCATATCAGGAATATTGTAAAAGATCATGAGGATACAGATGATATTCTTCAAAATACCTTTATTAAGATTTTCAGAAATATAAAGCAATTTAAAGGCGACAGTAAGCTTTACAGCTGGATGTACCGGATTGCTACCAATGAATCCATCACATTTTTAAATAAGAAATCCAGGGAACAAAAGATCACTTCCGAAGAATTAAATGATCAGATTATAGATAACCTTGAAAGTGATGTTTATTTTGATGGAGATGAAATTCAGCTTAAATTACAGAGAGCAATAGCTACCCTTCCCGATAAACAACAACAGGTTTTTAATATGAAGTATTTTGAAGAATTAAAATACAGGGAGATGTCTGAAATACTGAATACCAGCGAAGGAGCTTTAAAAGCATCTTATCATATTGCGGCAAAAAAGATAGAAGAATATTTAAAAACAAATTAAACCATTAGGAAAATCTATAGTCAAAGAACCAAATGAAAACTAATAGGTCTAAATATCCGGAAAATTCAGGCTTTAAGCTTCCCGAAAACTATTTCGAGAGCCTTGAAGAAAGAATTATGCATAGGTTGGAGGCAGAGGATATGATAGATCTTCCGTCCAAAAACCCAGGCTTTAAAGTGCCTGAAGGATATTTTGACAGTCTTGAGGAAAGAGTCATTGGCAGAACATTTGAAAAATCCGCACCGCGTGTTATCAGGTTGTTTAAAAAAGAATACCTGTTCTATGCGGCAGCAGTTGCAGCTCTGTTCATATTAATGCTGGGTAATTTTTTCAAATCTGATTCTCAACAAACAATAGGTTGGGATGATATTGAAATTTCCGCCATGGAAAATTATATTGATGAAGGCTATGAAATGGGATTTATCGATTTAAATTCGGCTGAATATTCCGAATATCTTTTTGAAGGTGGTAAATTAGTGGATGATTCAGATTTCAAAAATGTGAATTCTGAAGCGGTATTTGATTATCTTGAAGAGAATTTGGATGATCCTGATTATATAATAGAATAATTATGAAAAAATTAATCCTGATTTTATCAGTTTTCCTGGGACTTAGCCAGGTTTCCTTCGCTCAGGATTCTGATCGTAAAGAACAATGGGAGCGTATTAAAGCTCTTAAAGTTGCTTATTTTACACAGGAGCTTAAACTAGGTGATAAGTTGGCTGAAAAATTCTGGCCAATCTATAATGAATATGAAAAACAAAGACATGATTTACATGAACGTGAACATGTTGACCTGGACAATATTGAATGCATCAATGAAGATGAAGCGAATAAATTATTAAGTGAGTTTCTCTCCGTTGAGAATGAAGAATATAAAGTTAAGAAACAGCTGTTCAAAGAACTAAAAGAGATCATGACAGCCAAGGATATTATAAAGTTATATAAACTGGAAGATGAATTCCATAAAAAGCTTATCAAAGAATATCGATCTAAAAAAGATCGCAATGATTCCAACAGCAATGAGTAGCGAGAATATTCAGATTTAGTTTTTTGGTTAGTTAGTAGTTAATAATCCGGCAGGTTCTATACCTGTCGGATTATTTCTTTTTAGTGGAATATTAATTTTGCAATTCTCCCTTTTCCTGCTGCATAGGCAATGGAATCGCTTACAAACCTGAGCGTATAAAACCCCTCTTCCGAAAATTTCTGCCAGGTTTTTCCACCGTCCTTACTGTAGTCAATTCCGGTAAAACCAATTGCGACCATTTCTTCCCCATTAGAATCAGGCACAAAGCGAATCCCGCTTTTATATCCGGGCTCTTTTCCATCAGCAATAAGTTTCCAGGTTATTCCCCCGTCTTCAGTAATTGCCTTATTTGAAGTATTTCCTTCAGGATTAGTATAATCTCCTCCTATGATCACTCCTTTATTGTTGTTGTGAAAATCCATGCTATAACCCCCGGTAGTAGCTTTTCCCTGTAGTAGTGGGGTTTCGAATACTTTCCAGGTTTTACCTTTATCGGCAGAATATAAAATTCTGGATTTAACGCCTCCGGTTAGTATCCACGTATTATTTCCCTGTACGGCAATATTTGAATTACTGGCTGCAAAAGCAGCTTCGCCTTCGGCAGCTTCAGGAAGATCATCACAATTTAGTTTGCTCCAGCTATTTCCGCCATCACGGGTAATAATAATAGAGATACAGCCATCTGTTGGATCTCCCATGGCAATTCCTTCCCTGTCATTCCAAAAAGTAATAGCGTCATAAAAAACCTTTTCACCTTCCTCTTTATAAACCAGCTTCATCTTACCGTCATCTCCGGTTTTGTATAATAATGCAGGATTTCCAACACTCAGCATAAAAAAATCATTGGCGGTACTTGCAACTGCCCTAAATTCTGGTTTTATATCATTAAAAGTCTGAATATTTGTTTTCCAGCTATCGGCCGATGAATTGTAAAGACCATACATCCCATTATTCGCCGCAAATGCCAGATTTTGACCTATCACCTCTATAGCCCTGATGCTCACAGAATCATTTTTTAAAATCGGTTGAATCTCTACGGAAGAAAAACTTTTGTGCTCTGGAACAGTTTTGGGTTGATCCATCTCTGTTTCTTTCGGATCATTTTTACATGCGACAGTCAGCAAAAGCAATAGTAGGCCTAGTTTTTTCATATTTAGAATTTGATTCAAATATAAATTATTCCCATTCAAAAAACCGTAACTTTGCCGCTTTAAAGAATATTTATGCGCTTACACAGGAATCTGGTTTTTGCAACAGTCGACTCTCTTGCCGAAATTTTTAATGAAGGAAAATATGCCGATAAGGTTATTCAAAACACCTTAAAAAGAGATAAGCGCTGGGGTTCACGGGACCGCAGCTTTATTGCTGAAACCACTTATGATATTGTTCGCTGGAAAAGACTTTATGCTGAAATCGCTGAAGTTAAAGAACCTTTTAAAAGAGAAGACCTCTTCAGGATGTTTGCTGTGTGGTGTGTGCTTCGCGGCGTTAAGATTCCAGACTGGCCACAATTTGAAAAAACTCCTGAAAGACGAATCAAAGGAAAATTTGATGAATTAAGCCGGATTAGAAAATTCAGGGAATCTGTGCCAGACTGGATGGATGACTTAGGCGTCAAAGAATTAGGTGAAAAGGTTTGGACCAATGAAATTCATGCGTTGAACGAGCAGGCTCCTGTGGTAATAAGAGTGAATAAATTAAAAACAACCCCTGCACAACTTGCGAAAATATTAAGCGAAGAAGGTATAGAAACTTCAAACCTTAGAAATTATCCGGAAGCTCTGGAATTAAAAGAGCGAACGAATGTTTTTAAAACAAAAGCCTTTCAGGATGGTTTATTTGAAGTACAGGACGCGAGTTCTCAAAGAGTGGCCGAATTTCTTGACGTTGAACCTGGAATGCGCGTAGTGGATACATGCGCCGGTGCAGGCGGAAAAACTTTACATCTTGCCGCCCTTATGGAAAATAAAGGTCAGATAATCGCACTGGATATTTATGGCAATAAGCTTAAAGAATTAAAGAGAAGAGCCAAACGGGCCGGAGCTCATAATGTGGAGACAAGGAGTATAGATACTACAAAAGTGATTAAGAAGCTTTATGATTCGGCAGATCGTGTTCTTATTGATGCTCCCTGCAGTGGTTTAGGTGTCTTAAGCCGGAATCCCGATGCCAAATGGAAACTTCAACCGGATTTTCTTGATAAAATTAGAAATACCCAGCTGGAGATTTTAGAAAAATATTCCCGGATTGTAAAAAAAGGCGGGAAAATGGTTTACGCAACATGTTCAGTCTTACCTTCTGAAAACCAACAACAGGTCCAGAAGTTTTTAAAAACCGAAGCGGGAAAAGAATTCAAATTATTGCGAGAGAAAAGTATACTTTCAAGCGAAAGCGGCTATGACGGATTTTATATGGCATCCCTTCAAAAGGAATAAGTAATAACAGCTATGTGATGGCTTTTAATCAATTGAAATCAAATTGAATACACTATTACCTCCGTGAATAAAGGTGCCGGTAACTTCCTCCTCATTTTCCAGGTTAGTAGATAGATCTTCGCATAATTCCATGCAATCGATCTTAAAATCCTGCATTATGGAGTAATTTTTAAGGGAAGTACCCACAACAAAATTATTTCCTCCCCATTTAAGTTTTATTTGAAAAGATATATCTAGTCCAACTTTATCTTTTGATATCACTTTCTGCAATATATATTTGAATTCGGAGGCATCCTGAGGCGGGTTTTCCACCTTTTGCCTCTTTACCAGAATATCATAAACATAACCCGGTTCATATTCAAAATTCTCAATTTCGTCATAGAAATAATTCCACTGCTCCCCTCCTACTTCATTTGCTTCCTGTACCAGGTATACCAGTTGTGGAAAAGCGCCAAAACCCGTTTGCTTGAAATGATTAATACGCATATTTATGACTTTGGCCTCATTAGAATGACCAACCATGGAACAGGAATTTGTCGCGAAATAAGCCAGAAATCCCACTATAACCAGATAGCTAAATTTAAGATGCATAAAGATATTTTGATTGACTATAAGAAGATAGTGAAAATCTGAATGATTTAAAATTTAACTTTCCTAAATTATTTAATCTACCCAAGAAAAAATCTTAAATTTGTGCCTTGTCAAAAACAACACAAACACAACTTAAATGATCCTTTTCTTCGGAAACCAAACTACCAAGGTTTTTGCTGTGGAAACACACTCAGAACTTTCAGCCCAGGAAATCTCAAAACTAAACTGGCTTTTTGGAAATAATCAACAAATACATAAATCTGCACTGGCAGATTTTTTTGTTGGTCCTCGTGCCGCTATGATCACTCCATGGAGTACGAACGCTGTTGAAATTACTCAGAATATGGGTATTCACGGACTTATAAGAATTGAAGAATTTCTGAGAGTAGATGAGCATTTTCATGACTATGACCCTATGCTTTCGCAGAAATATGAAGGTATGGATCAGGATATTTTTGATATTCATATTAATCCGGCCCCAATTATTGAAGTGGATGATATAGAAGCATACAACCAAATGGAAGGGCTGGCTCTTAATGCTGAAGAAGTTGAGTACCTTGAAAATCTTGCTGAAAAATTAGGACGGAAACTAACAGATTCTGAGGTTTTTGGATTTTCTCAGGTGAATTCAGAACACTGTCGCCACAAGATCTTTAACGGTACTTTTGTGATTGATGGTGAGGAAAAACCTGTTTCCTTATTCAAACTTATTAGAAAAACTTCCGAAGAAAATCCGAATGACATTGTTTCGGCATACAAGGATAATGTCGCGTTTGTAAAAGGACCAAGAGTTGAACAATTTGCTCCTAAAGCTCCGGATATTCCTGAATATTATCAGGTTAAGAATTTTGATTCGGTGATATCATTAAAGGCCGAAACTCATAATTTTCCGACTACAGTTGAGCCATTTAATGGCGCTGCAACTGGAAGTGGTGGTGAAATACGTGACCGGCTTGCCGGAGGAAAAGGTTCGCTTCCCCTGGCAGGAACTGCAGTTTACATGACTTCTTATTCCCGTCTTGATAAAGACAGAAAATGGGAAAACGGAATGAAAGAGAGAGACTGGTTATACCAGACTCCAATGGATATTCTTATAAAAGCTTCTAACGGAGCTTCAGATTTTGGAAATAAATTCGGGCAGCCATTGATCTCGGGATCTGTTCTCACTTTTGAACATTCTGAACACGATCGTTCTCTGGGTTATGACAAAGTGATCATGCTGGCCGGTGGTATTGGCTACGGAAAAGAAAATCAGGCCTTAAAGGATATTCCGAAAAAAGACGACAAAATAGTGGTTCTTGGTGGTGAAAATTACCGTATTGGAATGGGTGGTGCTGCAGTTTCTTCAGCAGATACCGGAGAATTTGGAAGCGGAATTGAACTGAATGCAATTCAGAGAGCAAACCCTGAAATGCAAAAACGTGCAGCCAATGCGGTTCGCGGAATGGTGGAAAGTGAAAAGAACCC
>JAGXII010000072.1 GCA_024635735.1 Christiangramia sp.
ACCTAAATCAAGATTTACCATTGAAGCCGGTAAACATGGAAATCAAAATGACTGGTCTCCAAGAAATGCCGGGGATAGTGATTACGAAGGTATGGTTAGCCTTAAAGAAGCCCTGGCAAAATCTATAAATACCGTAACGGCAAGATTAATTGATAAAACCGGTCCTCAACCGGTAATTGATCTGGCAGAAAAGCTTGGAGTTGATGTTTCAAATATTCCGGTTGTTCCATCGATTGCCCTTGGTACTGCAGATATTAGCCTTTTTGAAATGGTTTCTGCATTCAGCACATTCGCAAATAAGGGAGTATATGTGAAACCAGTGGTAGTGGACCGTATTGAAGATAAGAACGGGACCGTACTATATCAGCATACTCCGGCGACCAGGGATGTTTTAAGTAAGGAGGCGGCATACGTCACTATAAATTTACTTGAAGGAGTTACCCAGTCGGGATCAGGAGTAAGACTTCGCGGAACCTGGGCCAAAGGACGTCTGGATTACGAAAGAGCAGTTACGGGATATCCCTATGATTTTAAAAATCCAATTGCAGGAAAAACCGGAACCACACAAAACCAGAGTGACGGTTGGTTTATAGGGATGGTACCAGATCTTGCTACAGGAGTCTGGGTAGGAGCCGAAGATCGTTCAGTTCATTTTCCATCCATTACTTATGGGCAGGGGGCAACAATGGCGCTTCCAATCTGGGGGATGTATATGAAGGATATTTACAATGATAAAGAGCTTAAGGTTTCTCAGGAAGAATTTGAAAAGCCTGATAACCTGAGTATCGAAATCAATTGTGAGAACTATGGGAATGGTAAAAAATCTACAACTTCTATGCCTGATGAACTGGATTTTTAATTTTTCTTAGAAAAACAACCTTAATTTTCTTAATTATTCAATTCAACGTGCAAAAGTCGTTGTAAGCACTTTTTTATTTTCGTATTTTCGGTTAAAATTCTGAATTTATGATCATAAAAACGGTTGATAATGTCCAAAAGGCTCTTGAGGGTGTGGGAAATGGAATGACCTTCATGCTCGGTGGTTTTGGGTTATGCGGAATTCCGGAAAATTCTATTTCGGAACTTGTTCGTCTTAATGTTAAAAATCTTACCTGTATTTCCAACAATGCGGGAGTTGACGATTTTGGTCTGGGACTATTACTTCACAAAAAACAAATAGACAAAATGGTTTCTTCATATGTGGGAGAGAACGCCATTTTTGAAAAACAAATGCTTAGCGGAGAACTGGATGTGGAGCTTATTCCGCAGGGTACCCTTGCGGCCAGATGTCAGGCCGCCCAACAGGGTTTTCCGGCCATTTATACTCCTGCAGGATATGGTACAGAAGTAGCCCAGGGAAAAGAAACGAGAGAGTTTAACGGGAAAATGTATGTTCTGGAAGAAGCTTTCAAGGCCGATTTTGCCTTTGTAAAGGCCTGGAAAGGTGATAAAGCGGGGAACCTTATTTTCAAAGGAACCGCGAGAAACTTTAATCCTGCCATGTGCGGGTCGGCTAAAATAACGGTGGCAGAAGTAGAAGAACTTGTGGAACCTGGCGAATTGGATCCCAATCAGATTCATATTCCTGGAATTTTTGTACAAAGAATTTTTCAGGGAAAAGATTATGAAAAAAGGATTGAGCAACTCACTGTACGTACCAAAAATTAAGAAATTTAATAATGAACCAATTAATCAATGACTAAGCAGGGCAATATAGTTTTAGAAAAATGTGTGTGTTTTTCCCTCGATATCATTGATTTTTGTGAATTACTGGAAAATGAAAAAAAGTATGTGATTTCCAATCAACTGCTTAAATCTGCTACCAGTATTGGAGCAAATGTTCATGAAGCCCAAAATGCAGAAAGCAAATTAGATTTTATACATAAAATTAAAATTGCATTAAAAGAATTGGAAGAGACGAAATATTGGCTGACCCTTTGCGAAAAGGCCGATTCTTATCCTCTTAATTCTGAATTAAAAACTGGAGTTAATGAATTGAGTTTGATCTTGTATAAAATAGTAAGTACAAGCAAGAAGAACTTAATCAAGTAAGCTTTGTACCATTGGTTCATTGCTTCATTAATTAATTATTGAATTAGATATGTTAGATAAAAACGGTATTGCACAACGCATTGCGAAAGAAGTAAAGGACGGATATTACGTAAATCTGGGAATAGGGATCCCAACTTTGGTGGCTAATTTTGTAAGAGATGACATCCAGGTAGAATTTCAGAGTGAAAATGGAATTCTTGGGATGGGGCCTTTCCCTTTTGAAGGAGAAGAGGATGCCGATCTTATAAATGCAGGCAAGCAAACTATTACCGCATTGCCCGGGGCAAGTTTCTTCGATTCGGCCATCAGTTTTGGGATGATCAGAGGTCAACATGTGGATCTTACCATTCTTGGGGCAATGGAAGTTGCAGAGAACGGTGATATTGCTAACTGGAAAATTCCCGGAAAAATGGTAAAGGGAATGGGAGGTGCTATGGATTTGGTAGCTTCCGCAGAAAATATTATTGTCGCCATGATGCACACTAATAAGGCTGGGGAGTCTAAACTTCTAAAAAGATGTAGTCTTCCATTAACAGGAGTGGGTTGTGTTACTAAAATTGTGACTAATCTAGCTGTTCTTGAGGTTACTGATGGTGGATTCAAATTGCTTGAAAGAGCACCCGGAGTAAGTGTTGATGAAATTCAAAATGCTACGGAGGGAAAACTTATTATAGAAGGTGATATACCTGAAATGAAATTCAATTAAGGAGGAAATTTGACAAAAAAATGCCGGAATTTCTTCCGGCATTTTTTTTTTATTTATTTTATTAGGCATTTATCGAAGTAGAATCGGCTTTTAAGTCAATCATAAATTCAATTGCCTTTTTCTGGTCAATCATTTCACCACGGGAATTGGCCTGGGAGAAATATTCATACCATCCAACCTTTTTTAAGTTGTTTTCAAGTAATTCAACTTCTTTTATGGAAGGCATTTTCCAGACAGCCATGTAACGGTAGTCACTGCGGTAAGGAGTATGCTCATCATTTCTTGCCCAGCCAAGATTTTCTATTCCGCTGGATTTCATCTCTTTTACCCTTTCCTGCATGTCGTCCATTAGACGACGTCTTTCTTCCTGAGGAAGGTTCATCCATTTGTTTGTAACATTCCACATTTCAATATATAGATACATAAACTATAAATTTATTAGTTAGACCTACTTAAAGGTACATATTTAAGAACAGCTAAGCCAAGTATGACCTTTGAAATCCAGGATTTTAAGAATAATTTATAGTTATACTGAAATGATTTCAGAATCACTTAATAAGGCTTCCTGTCTTAATTTCAGAATAACCTGAGCTATAGCAAGTACATCTCGTTCGCAATATTTTACAATTCTGTCCAGTTCTCCATTTTCATAATAAACTTCTCTAACCATAGAGCCATCGATATCTTCTTTCGGGGAAGGTATACCCAGAACATTGGTTAATAATTTCAGTGAAGTATAGTGTTTGAAATCCCCGAATTTCCACAATTCCAAAGTATCCAGATGAGGTACTTCCCAGGGCTTTTTTCCGAAGAGATTAAGTTTACCTGGCAATCTCATATTGTGAATAAGCATTCTCCGGGCGATATACGGGAAATCAAATTCCTTTCCGTTATGTGCGCAAAGCAAATGATAGGGCTGAAAAAAATACTCTTCGAGCAATACGGTAAATTCCCTCAGCAATTTTTCTTCCTCTCCTTTAAAACTGGTAAGCCGAAAATGTCGGCTTCCATTTCTTGAATTAAAAAATCCGACAGAAATACAGATTATTTTCCCAAATTCTGACCATATTCCGGCCCGCTCGTAGAACTCTTCCGGAGTAAACTCATCTTTACGCTGATATTTTGATTTTTCATCCCATAACAGCTTTTTCTCCTCACTTAATTCAGAATAATCACGAAACTCGGGTACGGTTTCAATATCCAGAAAAAGAATATTTTCGAGATTTAATTTATGAAGCATTGTTCAACATCTTATAGACCTCATCAATATACATATAAAAGTCTTTGTAATGATTGTCTTTTTTTGGAAGCACCTTTTCTCCCAGACGAACAATCACCAGATTATCTTCCGGAATCACAATAACGTACTGGCCTAAAATACCCCGCATATAAAAAATATGCCTGTCTTTATAATTACTAAGCCAGAAACCGTAACCATAATATGGTGCTTTTTCAAAACGGGGGTGCGTAGCCTGGGCGATATAAGATGAATCCAGTAAGCGTCTTCCCTTCCATTCGCCGTAATGCTCGAAAAGTTTTCCAAATTTTCCAAAATTCCTCGCATTGCTGGCAATACAACAATATGCCTTTTCCATCCCTCTGGTTTTACTGTCTAACTGCCAGAGTCCGTCATCATTCATTCCTAAAGGTTTCCAGAAACTTTCACTTAGGTATTGGCTTAAGGTTTTGCCGGTGGCCTTTGCGATCACCATTCCCAGCAATTCAGTATTTCCACTTAAATATTTGAATTCCTGTCCTGGTTCTTCAACAACTTTAAGATCCAGAACCTGTTTGCGTATATCTTCATCAAAATAGGCTTTCGCGGTGGAGGCGAAAGGATTGTAATAATTCTCATTCCAGTCCAGGCCGGAAGACATCGAGGAAAGATCTCCAATAGTCAATCTGGAATCGAACTTCGGAAAAAAATCTGCTACTGGTTGCCGGGTATTTTCCAGATACCCATCCTGAATTGCCTTGTACATAAGCGCCGTAACGATAGTTTTCGCCATCGAAAATGAGTTGGTTTTTGATAATGTATCATAATCCTGATAATATTTTTCAAACCAGATACTGTCATTTTTAATGATCAGAAAGGCAGCTGTGCTTAGTTCAGCATTGAGGCTGTCCAGTTTTGAAGTGGCTTCGGTCTTATTATATTCTGATGATACAGGCCATTCCTGTATGCTATCACCTTTATGGATCATATGATTTTCAAAATAGGGATAATCATCAATAAAAGCTGTTTTGTGGCCGGTGAAGTAAGTAGTTCTAACAGCTTTAAATATATAATCATAGCCTAAAGCATACAAACAAAGAGAGATAAAGAGAATGATGCCTACGAAAAATAATACCGCCTTTATAAATCTTTTCATAGTATGAATTTACGATTTTTAGAAAAGACTTTGCTGTATGGGTGGATTTTCAAAGTCCAGTAACCACTTTTTTCTATAAAGTCCTCCTGCATACCCGGTGAGGGAACCATCGCTGCCAATCACCCTGTGGCATGGGATAATGATCCATAAAGGATTTTTACCATTAGCAGCAGCTACTGTCCTGACTGCTTTCTCATCTCCCAGTTTTTTAGAAAGCTGAAGATAGGAGGTGGTTTCCCCGAAAGGAATATTTTGTAATTCGCTCCAGACTCTTTTTTGAAATTCTGTTCCCCTGGGGTTTAGTTTCAGATCAAAGGATTTCAAGTCTTCATTAAAATAAGCCTCTAACTGTTTTTTCGAATCTTTTAATTCTTCAGGAATTTCCCGGGTTAAAGACATCTCCTCGTCCAGAATTTTTACTGATGCAAGTCCATTTTCATCACCCTGCAGTTCGGCGACTCCCAGCGGGGTTTTAATCCTTGCTTTTTTCATTGTCATTTTCTTCAGATTCTTCCTTCTCTTCGGTTTCCTGATCCTGTTTACGTTGAATTAATCCAAGCCGTTTTGCACGGCGTTCCCAGTTTTTACGTGCAAGCATCTGCATATCTTCCACACTGTCGCTCTCGTCCATTATTTCAAGGCCAAGCAGCGTCTCAATGATATCTTCCATGGTCACAATACCGGTTACGTTGCCAAATTCATCCACGATCATAGAAATATGAGCTCTTTTTTGTACAAATATTTCAAAAAGCTCCGGAATAGGAGTTTTATCATGGGTAACGAGAATGTCTCTTTTGACACTCGCCAGTGGCTGTTTTCCTTTTTCATCGATCACTTCTTCAAGCACATCATCCTTGAGTACAAATCCCGAAATATTATTAGATTTCTCCTTAAACACAGGAACACGGGAGAATTTCAGATTTCTATGATTTTTATGAAAGTCTTCCAGAGACATAGCTTCATCCTCTGTAATAGCTACAGAAAAAGGAGTCATAACATCCTTCGCTTCTACCGATTTGAAGACCAGAAGGTTCTTTATCACCGTGGTTTCACTTTCTTCAAAAACGCCTTCTTCTTCCGCGGCATCGGTGATTGCGGCAAATTCTTCCCTGCTCATACTACTTACGTGTGCCGATTTACCAATAAGCCGTGTGGTTAACATTAATAGCCACAGAATGCCGGTATATTTCAGCGGAAAGATCATCATCTGAAGGCTATTAGCCGTAAAACTACCGAGTCTTTTCCAGTAGGTCGCGCCAATGGTCTTCGGAATAATTTCAGATAAAATCAATATAGCCAGTGTCATTAGGGCTGATACAATACCAACGGCATGGCCTCCATGTCCAAATGTTTTTTCGGCCTGTACACCCACAAGAATGGAACCTACCGTATGCGAAATTGTATTCACTGTAAGTATGGCAATGAGCGGTTTATCTATATCCTGCTTAAGATGAGTAAGTATTTTTGCATACTTTTTCCCTTCTTTCTTTTTGATCTTGATATAAGAGGGAGTTATACTTAAAAGTGCAGCTTCCAGAATTGAACACATGAAAGAGAAAAAAATGGATAAAGCGGCAAAAACAATAAGTAAGCCCATAAACTATTAAAAGTTAGACTGGCTAATTTATACAATCTGAAAGCATTTTTTTAAAAAGAAATGATAAAAGCCTGTAAAAAAGGCCCTTCAGAATTCTCTGAAAGGCCCTGGTAAAGGGGGCAAAAAAAGTCTAAAAAGCGAGATTTTTATGAAGAATATCATCCCATTGTTTAGCCTGGTTTAATCTGATATCGGCATCTGTATCATCCTCGTCATCTTCATCATAGAAGGTGATTTCAGTAATTTTAGATGCCTTATGATTTTCAAGACTCAGGCTAAGATGAATGATTTTGTCTTTTTTAGTTTTACTATAAGACCCTGGAAGCAGCTTCTTTAAAATTTTTATCTCGCCAACTTCTTTCAGGTCAATAATATCATAATCTGCTACCTCCTTAAAATCTACAATCACCAGCTTTTTAGCGGTTGTATCCAGGCCAAGGCTTAAGTGGCCATACGATTCAGATTTGTCAAGATTCAGTTTATGTTCTGTGGCAATTTTTTTTAGAAAATTGCGGCGTTTTCTTTCTTTTGAATGTTGCTTTATAAGCACGTAGAATATTGGGAACATGAATGCTGCGAACAGAAAGATCCCAATCAATAATGATGATTTATCCATTTTTGTAAAATTTAAGGTAATTGAATTTGATTCCTGAACTTCTTAAAGAAGAGTGGAATCACTTGTTGGTTTCAGATAGAAACTCTTAAAAATAGAAGATTAATTACCAGAAAAAATGGAAGGGGAAAATCTGGGTTTTTAAGATGGTTCTTCTGTTAGGTATATAACCTGAAACAAAAGTTTTATGCCCGGCAATTCCCGGAAAGTGATGAGAAAAATTAAGATTTGAGTAAAAAGAAACCCCATCATTGTCTTTTTCAGACTGATTCTGAAAATTGAGATCAGAGGTGTTCTCTTCAAAAAGGAAGGCTTTTCGGTTTTGATCTGCTCTAAAATAGTCTCCCTGTCTTGACCCGAAGTCAAGTGGTTTTGTAGAAAAAGTGAAAGCTTCAGCCGGCGAGGTCATCATAAAGACCTGCAGCAACAGGAGGCTTAAAAAGAAATGCTTTTTAGTTTTCACATCACAAATGTACGCAGAAAGCGAATTCGTTGAATAAAAAATTTAGTTATATTTTTTCACTAAATTAGGAAATTAGTTTCACCGCTTCTTTAGCAAAATAACTGGCGATCATACTGGCTCCGGCACGTTTTATAGCTGTAAGTTGCTCCAACATTACAGCATCATGATCCAGCCAGCCTTTTTCAGCCGCGGCCTTGATCATTGCGTATTCCCCACTAACCTGATAAACAGCGACTGGAACATTTACCGTATTTTTAATATCCCGCACAATATCTAGATAGCAAAGTCCGGGTTTTACCATTACAATATCTGCACCTTCATCAATATCCATTAAGGTTTCCCTCACCGCTTCTTCCCGGTTTGAGGGATCCATCTGGTAAGTTTTCTTGTCCTTAGGAATATTTTCTGCATCTACAGGAGCCGAATCCAACGCATCCCTAAACGGCCCGTAAAAAGCCGAAGCAAATTTGGCACTATAGCTCATAATCCCGGTTTCGTGAAAACCTTCGTCTTCTAAAAGGCTTCGGATTTCGAAAATTCGGCCATCCATCATATCACTAGGTGCCACAAAATCGGCTCCGGCTTTTGCATGAGACAAGGCCATTTCAGATAAAACCGCAGTGGTATCATCATTGATAATTTTTCCTTCAGCCACAATACCATCATGGCCGTAGGCAGAGTAGGGATCCATCGCTACATCTGTCATTACGATCATTTCTGGAACCGCATTTTTCACGGTTTTTACTGAGCGCTGCATTAAACCTTCAGGATTTAAAGCTTCCGTGCCGGCATTATCTTTTAGTTTTTCTGAAACTTTTACGAACAGCAGTACCGATTTTAAACCAAGACTCCATAATTCCTTCACTTCCCTTTTCAGCAAATCGAGACTTAACCTGTAGTAACCAGGCATGGAACCGATTTCTTCTTTTATATTTTTTCCTTCTACTACAAAGAGCGGAACTATAAAATCATTAGGGGAAATTATGGTTTCTCTAACCATTGATCTTATAGATTCGTTTATTCTCAGTCTTCTATTTCGGTGTAACATTGCTTTAAGTATTAAGTTATAAGCTCTAAGCTAGATTATAGATATGTTTTTATTTTTTGAATTAAGGAAAATAACATCTTTTTAATTTCTGCTATTTGATTCATCAATTTTTCGGATGTCTCCAAATCAATAAATTTAAGCTCACTGGAAACTAAAATTAGATATTCCAGTTCAAAAGCTGAGCCTGAAGAAATATGTAAAAATCTCAAAAATTCCTTTTGAGTTTCCCTGCCACATCCTTCCACAATATTGGTTGGAATAGAAAGAGCTGCTCTATTCATTTGTGAAATTAAATTGAATTTTTCTTCCGAAGGAAAATTCCTGGTCGTTTTATAGGTGTCTAACACTAAAGCGTGAGCTTTTTTCCAAACAGTGTAATTTCTATAATCAACCATATTTGTTTTTTTAAAACTTACAGCTTAAGGCGCGTAGCTTAAAGCTATCCTATATTAGACCCAGCTTCTTGGATTTTTCAATACATTCAGGAGTTTCTCTTCTTCACTTCCAGGCTCGGGATGATTATCGTACCTCCACTGAACATGCGGGGGAAGACTCATCAAAATACTTTCAATTCGGCCATTTGTTTTGAGTCCGAAAAGTGTGCCTGTATCATGAACCAGGTTAAATTCTACATATCGGCCTCTTCTTACTTCCTGCCAGTTTCGGTTTTCTTCTGAATGGGGCAGATTTTTTCTTTTTTCAACAATTGGAACATAAGCCTCAAGGAATGAGTTTCCAACTTCAGTAACAAAATCATACCATTCTTCAATAGTCCTTTGTTCGTCCGCTTTCAGATAATCAAAGAAAAGACCTCCAATTCCACGGGCTTCATCACGATGTGAATTCCAGAAGTATTCATCACATTTTTTCTTGTATTCAGGGTAAAATTCCGGATCATGAGCATCACAGGCCTGTTTGGATACCTGATGAAAATGAACGGCATCTTCCACAAACAGGTAATAAGGGGTAAGATCCTGACCGCCGCCAAACCATTGATCAATTATTTTCCCTTCCTTGTTATACATTTCAAAATATCTCCAGTTTGCATGAACCGTGGGCACCATTGGATTTTTTGGATGTATCACCAAACTTAGACCGCAGGCGAAGAAATCTACGTCTCCTACCTTAAAATATTTCTGCATTGCAGGAGCTAAAGGACCATGTACAGCTGAAATATTGACTCCGCCTTTTTCAAAAACATTCCCGTTTTCGATTACCCTGGTTCTTCCACCACCACCTTCTTCCCGTTCCCAGATATCTTCCCGAAATTTTGCTTTTCCGTCGATCTTCTCCAGGCTAAAAGTGATTTCGTCCTGTAATTCTTTTATGTAATTATAAAACTTATCTCTCATCCTTCAGATAATCTGATTTTAAAAGTCCGAAATAATTAACATTCTCAAGTACTCCAAAATAGTTGAGAAATTCCTTTCTTAAAACTCCTTCTCTTTTAAAATTATTTTTGATGGCAATCCTTTGACTGGCTATATTTTCAGAAGAAGTGCAGATAATTATCTTGTTTAAACCGAGTTCTTCAAACCCATATTTTATGATTTCCCTGGAGATTTTAGAAATTATTCCCTGTCCGTTATAATTCCTATCTATAAAATAGGCCAGCTCCCCACGATTAATTTTGGCTGAAATTTCTTTAATCACAAAAAAGCCAAGAATTTCATCCTTTCCTTTTTTTGTAATTACAAAATATTTGCACTCACCCAGATTATCTTTTTTTCTGGCTTCTTCAAAATATTCTTTCGTTTTTTCCAGGCTTTCGCAAGACCTCACGGTAACCGGAAAAGTCTGGATAATGTGATCGCGATTTGCAGAAATAAACGGAAAGAATTCTTCAGGCGAAAAATCAAACATAGATCGATATGTGAACCTGAAATCTTCCACTATAACAGATCTTTCGCTTCGGTTATTTTAGCTATTAAGCCAAAGGAATAGGTTTTGCTTGCGTTTAGGGAATGTTCATAAACAGCAACTGCATGTCCGCCCAATTTCGATTGTATTTCCGGTTCCATATCTGAAATATTAAGAGCCAGATCTCCAAATTGCTCAAATTGAGCCGGGCTGAAATTCTTTTCCTTCAACTTTAGAAGTAAAACATCAGGAGGAAGCGAGATCAATTCAGAAATTCCAATATCAAGAATTTCCTTCATGGCATTATCAACTTTTTCGCGGTCTGACCTTCGCCAGAGATCCGGAGTAAAATCTTCATCCAATAAGCCGGTTAGAACTTCTCCGGCTTTTTCATTTTCGTCATCTTTAAAATTACTGCTTATCATCTTACTAGCCTTTATATTCTTTTACAGCATCTACAAACGCGCGGGCATTGTCTACCGGGATATCAGGTAGAATTCCATGTCCAAGATTTGCGATATAGCGATCTTTCCCGAAATCATTGATCATTTGGTGAACCATTCCCCTAATCTCAATGGGTTTGGAATATAGTCTTGCAGGGTCAAAATTACCCTGAAGGGTGATTTGTCCTCCGCTTAAATATCTGGCATTTCTGGCATCACAGGTCCAGTCTACTCCAAGTGCCGAAGCTCCACTTTGAGACATTTGCTTAAGAGCGAACCAGCAGCCTTTTCCGTAAGCGATCACCGGAATTTCATCTTTTAAAGCATCTATTATTTGCTGCATATACTGCCATGAAAATTCCTGATAGTCGTTTGGTGCTAAAAGTCCACCCCAGGAATCAAAAAGCTGAATAGCATCTACACCTGCTTTTACCTTTTCCTTAAGGTAGGCGATGGTGGTATCGGTTATTTTCTGAAGTAACCTATGAGCAGCGATAGGTTCCATAAAGCAGAACCTTTTTGCTTTATCAAAAGTTTTTGAGCCCTGTCCCTGAACGCAGTAACATAAAATCGTCCATGGTGACCCGGCAAATCCTATTAACGGCACCTCGTCATTAAGCTCTTGCTTGGTAAGTTTTATGGCATCAAATACATATTGAAGTTCCTCTTTTACATCGGGAACCACCACTTCTTCAACCTTTTTTGCAGTATTAACAGGGTTGGGTAGCCATGGGCCAACACCGGGTTTCATTTCAACGTCAATCTGCATTGCCTGCGGAACTACAAGAATATCACTGAAAAGTATCCCCGCATCGGGGCCAATCTGTCGGATGGGCATAACAGTGATTTCGGTAGCCAGCTCAGGGGTTCGGCAACGGGTAAAGAAATCATATTTTTCCTTGAGCTTCATAAAATCGGGCAAATATCGGCCTGCCTGTCTCATCATCCATACCGGTGGGCGTTCAACGCTTTCCCCTTTTAAAGCTTTAAGTAAAAGATCATTTTTTATCATCTCGCTGTATTATTTAATGTATATCCGTTTTTAGTCATAATTATCTCGTCAACCTGAATTTATTTCAGGGTCTCATTTTATAACTAGGATTTATAGTATTTTAAGATTCTGAAACAAGTTCAGAATGACGCACTTTATTAAATTATGATACTTTACGCACAATCAATATTATTTATTTTTAAAATAGTTAACCAGTTTTGCGATTACATTTTCAATTCCTGGACTGGTCGCAACAATTATTTTGTCTGTATGTTTTTTCGCTTCCAAAGCGGTAGTTTCTCCAATACAAAAAGCAGTGGTATCAAGCTCATTCTTCCGGGTAAAACTCTTTACGGCACTGGGACTGAAAAACATGATCCCATCAAATTTACTCTCAAATTTCCAGGGATCTTGAAAACTATTATAAACTTCTATTTCTTTTAAAGAGACCGTATTTTTCTTCAGAATTTCAGGTAATTCATCCCTGCGGTTATTTCCGCAGAAAAAAATAAATTTTTCATCCCCGTATTTCTCGACAATTATCTGGGCGAGCTTCTCCGAATTTTCTGCTGTTTCTTTTACGTGAAATCCTTTTTCTCTGAGTAAGGCTGAGGTTTTTGTTCCCACACAAAAACAATTTTCGATGTTAAGCGCTTTTTTTTCTATCGCTTTAACCGCATTTTTACTGCTGAAAATCGCGTTTTTGATCTTATTTTCTTCTAGCGGAAATTCGGGAAATTTAATTTTAATAGCGTCATATTCCACGATGCTCATTCCGGCATTCAGCAATAATTCTTTCTGATTTTGCGCCAGTATTTTTGTGGAAAGCACTCTGGGCATTAGTCTTTATTTAAAACCGTTTTGATCTTTTTCATCAGCTCAGCGCCTCCATTTCGCAAAACTTCTTCGGCACATTCTTTTCCCATTTCTGCATCTTCATTTAAAGGAAGAGTTCTTTCCACCTCTATTTTCTGCTGGCCATCTATACTAAAAAGAGCGCCTTTAAAATAGATATTTTGATCTACGATTTTTGCCGAAGCTCCTATAGGTGCAGTGCAGCCTCCTTCGAGAACCCTTAGGAATTCGCGTTCCACATGAACACAGGTTTCAGATTGTCTATGATTAAGCGCAGATAATGCTTTTCTGCAATATTCATCATTTTCCATGGCCACTATAAGCATGGCGCCCTGAGCAGGAGCGGGGATCATCCAGTTAAGATTGATGAAATTTTCTGGTTTTATCTGAATTCTTTCCAGGCCGGCGGCAGCGAAAATCGCCCCGTTCCAGTCATTATCTTCCAGCTTTTTCATTCGGGTATTCACGTTACCGCGAAGATCTACAACCTTGTGATCTGGATATTTATGCAGCCATTGCGCCTTTCTGCGAAGGCTTCCTGTTGCGATTGTGCCCAGAGAATTTAGAAAATCCAGGCCTTTATGAATAAGAATGTCTTTATTACTGGCGCGTTTCATAACCGCTCCTTCAACAATTCCTTTCGGGAGAGCTGTTGGCACGTCTTTCATAGAATGTACCGCGATGTCAATCTCACCTTTGATCATTGCAACATCCAGCGTTTTGGTGAAAATGCCGGTGATGCCCATTTCATAAAGTGGTTGATCAAGATTAAGGTCTCCAGTAGATTTTACGGGAACCAGTTCAGTTTTATGCCCGGTTTGTTCCAGCGCATTCTGTACGGTTTTAGCCTGCCAGAGCGCCAGTTCGCTGTCGCGGGTTCCAATTCGGATAACTTTTGTCATTTCCGGAATTCTTCAAGCTGAAAGACTTTTTGGATAAGTTCCAGACTTTCATCGGTTGTTTCGGAATCTTCCTTAAGATGATTCGCGAAATGCTTCATGATCTTCTGAATGATACGATTACTAACGATCTCGGCCTGTTCATCGTTGAAATCTGAGAATTTTTTACGCTGAAAATCAAGTTCAGCATCCTTCATAGATCGCAGTTTCTTTTTCAAGGCCTTAATCGTTGGAGCAAATTTTCGGGTTTCCAGCCACTGATTGAATTCGGTTTCGATTTCCAGAATGATTTCCTTCGCCTGCGGAATAAATTGTTTTCGTCTTTCAAGGGTTTCATCGGTCATTTGAGAAAGATGATCCAGGTGGATAAGACGAACGTTTTCCAGATCCTTAACATCGTCTGAGACGTTCTTAGGAATCGAAAGATCCAGGATTAATAATTCCTTTTTAGGATATATAAGTTCTTTGGAAATTGTTGGATTCTGAGCTCCGGTAGCCACAATAAGTATATCGGCATTTCGAATCTCTGCCTGAAGGTCGGCGTATTCTTTTACTATAAGATTGAATTTTCCGGCAATCTTTTCGGCTTTATCCTTTGTTCGGTTTATAAGTGTAATATGATTATTACGGGTATGCTTTACAAGATTTTCACAGGTATTCCGGCCAATTTTCCCTGTACCGAAAAGCAGAATGTTCTTTTCGGAAACATTTTCGATATTATTTAAAATGTATTGAACCGAAGCAAATGAAACTGAAGTTGCCCCGCTGGAGATCTCTGTTTCGTTCTTAATTCTTTTGCTCGCCTGAATAACCGCATTTACCAGTCTTTCAAGAAATGCATTCACAAGACCAAGTTTTTTGGAACGAACAAAAGCTAATTTAAGCTGACTGATTATCTCAAAATCTCCAAGAATCTGGCTATCCAATCCGGTGCCGACTCTAAAAATATGCAAGATGGCCTGTTTGTTTTTATAAACGTAAGCCACTTTTTCGAATTCCTCCACCGTACCGTGAGTATGCTCACAAAGAAGTTTTATAAGCTGAAACGGATGCTGTGCAAAACCATAAATTTCGGTACGGTTACAGGTTGAGGTAACCAGAATGGCATCGATGTTTTCAGACTTGGCCTGCTGTAGCAGGTTTATCTTTGCCTGTTCGTCCAGACTAAAGTGCCCGCGAATTTCGGCATCAGCTTTCTTATAGCTAAGACCGATGGTGTAAAAATGTTTACCTGTAGAAATATGATATCCTTCCATATAAATTTTAGGAGATTCCGCAGCAAAATTAAAGGAATGTTAAATGAAAAAGTAACGCTTAAGGAACTAAATGTGTCGATAGATGATAATTATCATAAAAACGGGAATCAAAATACTGAAATACCTTACTTTTGTAGTAATAAAAGGCAGTTTGAATCATTCTGTTTAGATTGATTCTAAATAAAATTAATTTTTGGCCCATGGCAGAGTTCATTAAAAATAACGCTGTAAGTATTTCTGAAGAGATCAAGATAGAAGATGGTTTCTTTATTCTTAAGTTTCAGAACGATACCAAAGAGAGTAAGCTGATGTCCAGGGATATAGACAATAGTTTTATCCAGTTTCACTTTAACGTAAAGGGATACAGCAAGTTTCTTTTTAATAACAGTTCATACGAATTGCCATTACCTGAAGAGAACTCCTTACTGCTTTACAATCCTCAAAGGGATTTGCCACTTAACGTCACCCTTGCCGGTGAATCCTGGCTTATTTCACTGGTAATTTCTATAAAAAAATTCCATTCCCTCTTTTCTCAGGAAGCCGACTATATCACTTTTTTAAGTGCCGATAATAAAGACAAGAAATATTATAAGGATGCGCCACTTTCACCTTCTATGGCAGTGGTACTCAATCAGCTTATGAATTTCAATCTAACGCCAAGCATTAAAAACCTGTATTTTAAGGCCAAGGCTTTCGAACTTTTGAGTCTCTATTTTAATAAATCGGAAAATCCAGATTTGGAACAATGTCCTTTTTTAAGTGATGAGGAAAATATTTTGAAAATTAGAAGAGCCAAGGATATTGTGATCGCCCGGATGGCAGAACCGCCTTCACTGCAGGAACTTTCAGATGAAATTGGATTAAGCCTCAAGAAATTAAAAGAAGGTTTCAAACAAATCTATGGAGATTCCGTCTACAGCTTTCTTTTTGATTATAAAATGGAATTTGCCCGGAAACTACTGGAAACTGGCGAGTATAATGTAAATGAAGTTGGCCTTAAGGTGGGTTACAGTACTTCCAGCCATTTTATTGCCGGTTTTAAGAAGAAATTTGGCACGACCCCTAAGAAATATATTCTCTCTGTAAATTAAAATATTAGCTCATGAACCGGATTTCGAAATTACTCCTGCTGCTACTTTGTGCTTTTACTATTAATTCATTCGGACAGAAAAAAGTTCTCATTTTTCATAAAACCGAAGGATACAGGCATCAGTCAATTGAAAATGGAATTCAGGTCATTCAGCGAATGGGAAATGAAAACGATTTTACTACAACGGTCACGCGAGATAGTAAATTTTTCACTGAAAACGATCTTGGTAAAATAGACCTGATCATTTTTTTAAGCACAACCGGTGATGTTTTTGACAGAGACGAGGAGGTTGCTTTTGAAAATTATATGGATCATGGTGGAAATTTTTTAGGAATTCATGCCGCAGCCGATACAGAATATGACTGGTCCTGGTATGGAAAACTGGTAGGAGCCTATTTTGAAAGTCATCCCGAAGTACAAAAAGCCAGGATTATTAAGAAAATGCCGGCTCATATGACGGTGGAGCCATTACCCGAAAAATGGATAAAAGAAGATGAGTGGTATAATTACAAAGATATTCAGCCGGATCTTCAGATTTTATTAGCGGTGGATGAGTCTTCTTATAAAGGTGGCAAAAATGGCGAAAACCACCCTATCGCATGGTTTCAGAATTATCGGGGAGGTGGAATTTCTATTTACACAGGAATGGGCCATACTACAGAATCGTATTCAAATCCTGATTTTCTGGAACATTTGAGCAAATGTATAGAGTTTGCACTTTCAAATTAGTTTAAAGATTATCCAATTATAGAAAACTCCAATTGAAAATAAGGTTCAGAAATATGGAGAATAGTAAATTTGAATTGAAAAAGAAAAATTATGAGTAAAGGTGTACTGCTGGTTAATCTGGGTTCTCCCGATAGCACCGATCCAAAAGACGTTAAAAAATATCTGGGTGAATTCCTTATGGACGAGCGGGTGATAGATGTGCCGTATTGGGCCAGAACCCTTTTAGTGAAAGGGATTATCCTGAATACACGCCCGAAAAAATCGGCGGAAGCCTATCAGAAAATCTGGTGGGAAGAGGGATCTCCTCTTATCGTACTTTCAGAAAGATTGCAGTCTAAAATCGATGATCTTACTTCCATCCCCATCGTTTTGGCAATGAGATATGGAACTCCAAGTATATATGAAGGTTTGAAAGAATTGCATGAAAAGGGAGTGGATGAGGTTTTAATATTTCCTTTATATCCTCAGTTTGCGATGGCTACAACCGAAACTATTTTGGTGCTTGCAGAAGAGCTTCGGAAAATGCATTTTCCGGAAATGAAATTTACCAGTGTCCCTGCTTTCTACAATCATCCTGATTATATACGAACACTGGGTAACAGCATCGCTGAAAAACTCAAGGATGTGGAATATGAGCATCTCCTGTTTTCATATCACGGTGTGCCGGAAAGACATATCCGAAAAAGTGATATAACCAATTCGCATTGTAAGATTGATGGATCCTGTTGCCAGAGCAGTTCCACAGCCCACCAGTTTTGTTACAGGCATCAGTGTTTTGAAACTACCCGGCTTACCGCCGAATATCTGGGTTTAAAACCCAACACCTTTAGTGTTTCCTTTCAGTCCAGACTTGGATTTGACCCATGGTTAAAACCTTATACCGATAGAACTATTGAAAGATTTGGAAAACAGGGAATGAAGAAACTCGCCATTGTAACACCGGCCTTTGTATCAGATTGTCTGGAAACTCTGGAAGAGATTGCAATGGAGGGGGAAGAAATCTTTCATGAGGTAAACGGTGAAAAATTTACTGTGGTTCCATGTTTGAACGATAGGGACGAGTGGGTAAAAGTACTTTCGCGATGGATAGATGAATGGGCGCATCAAAAACCTGTTGAAGCCTAATGGCTGTTAAA
This sequence comes from Christiangramia sp., assembly GCA_024635735.1. Lineage (GTDB taxonomy): Bacteria > Bacteroidota > Bacteroidia > Flavobacteriales > Flavobacteriaceae > Christiangramia. The sequence goes on from JAGXII010000072.1 coordinate 18,111, forward strand.
AATTCATCGGCCCTGGGCGAAAAACCTATCGGAAAGCTGCTAATTCAGCAGGCACTACCGGCATCCATCGGAATTCTGGTGATGTCGCTAAATATTCTAATCGATACCATTTTTGTTGGAAACTGGATTGGAGCGATTGCGATCGCTGCCATAAATGTGGTGCTTCCCGTTTCATTTTTTATCGCTGCCCTTGGGATGGCAATTGGAATTGGAGGTTCTTCAATAATTTCCAGGGCTCTTGGTGCCGATAACAAACCCCGGGCTCTTAAAACGTTTGGGAATCAGGTCACCTTAACGCTTATTTTAACGGTGGGGATGGTCATCCCCGGCTTAATTTTTATGGATTCTCTTATTCCTGCTTTTGGCGGAAAGGGACAAATTTTTGAACCTGCGAAGATTTATTATACCATTGTTCTTTACGGAGTGCCATTCCTGGCGCTTTGTATGATGGGGAATAATGTAATAAGGGCAGAAGGTAAGCCCCGTTTTGCAATGATAGCCATGATCATCCCATCTGTGGGTAACCTGATCATGGATTATATTTTCATCAATAAACTGGATATGGGAATGGAAGGTGCCGCCTGGGCGACCACAATTTCCTATTTTTTATGTTTTGGCTATGTTTTCTGGTTTTTCCTTTCGAAAAATTCTGAATTAAAGATTAGTCGTACTCATTTTCGTCTTGATCTACCCATACTTAAGGAGATGTCTTCCCTTGGTGCGGTAACTCTTTCCAGGCAGGCGGTGGTAAGTGTAACATATCTTTTAATGAACAACATTCTATTTAATCTTGGAGGAGAGGATTCGGTGGCAGTTTATGCGATTATTGGTCGTATGCTCATGTTTGCGCTGTTTCCTGTTCTTGGAGTTACTCAGGGATTTTTACCTATTGCCGGCTTTAATTATGGAGCCGAAAAATATGACAGAGTGCGAAAAAGCATTAATACCGCAATCCTTTATTCCTGTGGTTTAGGATTACTGGTTTTTCTCGGAATTATGTTCTTCGCAGATGATATTGTACGAATTTTTACTCAGAATAAAAGTGTGGTTGCACAAACGCCTCCGGCAATGCGATGGGTATTTGCCGCGACACCAATTGTAGCTCTTCAGCTCATAGGAGCCGCCTATTTTCAGGCAATAGGGAAAGCCGTTCCGGCTTTTCTTCTTACCCTTTCCCGCCAGGGTTTTATCTTTATTCCGTTAATTCTTATCCTGCCTTTATATTATGGCCAAACTGGCGTTTGGATTTCCTTCCCTCTGGCCGATGTGATCTCTACAATTATTACAGCTTATTTCCTTAACCGGGAAATTGTTCGGACTCTGAAATAAGCTTTTCCGGAAATACAGTTAAATCCCTATCTTTAAATCCTGTCAAACAAATTCCAACTATGAATACATCTCTACTTCGAATTTCATTATTCTTGAGCACTTTTCTGATTGCTTTTTCAGACCTTACTTATTCGCAAAATTTCAATGAAAAACTTTACGACACTCTCAATTATAGACTCATAGGACCTTTCCGGGGTGGAAGGAGCGCAGCAGTAACAGGTGTTCCGGGAGAGCCTGAGCTGTTTTATTTTGGAGCTACCGGTGGTGGAGTCTGGCGTACTGAAAATGGAGGAGAAACCTGGGAGAATATTTCAGACGGTTATTTTGGAGGATCGATAGGGGCGGTGACTGTGGCTCCAAGCGATCATAATGTGATGTATGTGGGTGGCGGTGAGTCTACAATCCGTGGAAATGTTTCCTCGGGAAATGGGGTATGGAGAACGGAAGATGCGGGGAAAACCTGGAAGCATGTAGGACTTGAAAAAAGTCGGCATATTCCAAGAATGGTCGTAGATCCTAATGATTATAATACGGTATACGCCGCAGCACTTGGGAATATTTATAAGCCTACTCAGGAAAGAGGAGTTTATAAATCTACTGATGGCGGAAAAACCTGGGAACGAAAATTATTCGCCAACGAGAATGCAGGTGCGGCAGACCTGGTGATGGATCCTTCGAATCCAAGAATTCTATATGCTTCAACGTGGAATCTACAACGAACTCCCTATAGTTTGAGTAGCGGAGGGCCTGGTTCTGCCCTTTGGAAAAGTACCGATAGTGGAGAAACCTGGAAGGAAATCTCCAAGAATAAAGGTTTCCCAACAGATACCCTGGGAATTATTGGAGTAACCGTTTCTCCGGTTAATAGTGAAAGAGTGTGGGCCATTGTTGAGAATAAGGAAAAAGGAGGGGTTTATAGAAGTGATGATGGCGGTAGAACCTGGGATCATGTTAATGATGATCGTTCCCTGAGACAACGTGCCTGGTATTATTCTAAGATTTACGCCGACACAAAAGATGAAAATACGGTATATGTGATGAATGTAAGTTATCATAAAAGTACCGATGGAGGAAAGACCTTCAATAGTTACAATGCGCCACATGGTGACCATCATGACCTATGGATTGCTCCTGAAGATCCCAACCGGATGATTATTGCTGATGATGGCGGAGCGCAAATTTCCTATGACGGCGGAAAGAGCTGGAGCACTTATTACAATCAACCTACCGCGCAGTTTTATCGTTTGACTACAGATAATTCCTTTCCTTACCGTATTTATGCGGCTCAGCAGGACAATTCCACTATAAGGATTAAACATCGTACCGAAGGCAACAATATTGATGAGGATGCCTGGGAATCAACAGCAGGAGGAGAAAGTGCTCATATAGCGGTAGATCCGGAAAACCCGGAAATAGTCTATGGCGGGAGTTATGATGGCTTTCTAACACGCTATAATCACGAAAAAGGAACGGTGCGAAGCGTAAGTGTCTGGCCAGATAATCCTATGGGACATGGAGCAGAAGATTTTAAATACCGCTTTCAATGGAATTTCCCGATCTTCTTTTCTCCTAATGATCCAGATAAGATTTATACGGCTTCCAATCATTTGCATATGAGTACCAATGAAGGTCAGAGCTGGAAATTAATAAGCCCCGATCTTACAAGAAATGATCCATCAAAACTTAAATCTTCCGGCGGGCCTATTACCCAGGACAATACTTCAGTTGAATACTATTGTACCATTTTTGCAGCCGCCGAATCTTCAGTACAGCCTGAACTTTTGTGGACTGGAAGTGATGACGGATTGGTGTTTGTTTCCAAAGATGGAGGGGATAATTGGGAAAATGTGAGTCCGAAGAATTTGCCAGACTGGGCCATGATAAACAGTGTTGAGCCTTCGGCTTTTGATGCGGGAACATGCTATATTGCTGCGACACGTTATAAAATGGGTGATTTTTCACCCTATCTTTTTAAGACTACCGATTTCGGAAAAAGCTGGAAAAAGATTACAAACGGTATAGAAGCTGAAGACTTTACAAGGGTACTCAGGGAAGATCCCAAGCAAAAAGGATTATTGTATGCAGGGACAGAAAATGGAATGTATATTTCATTTGATGATGGTTCTAACTGGCGTCATTTTCAGCAAAATCTTCCTATCGTTCCCATTACAGATCTTGCTATCAAAAAAAACGATCTTATTGTAGCCACACAGGGGAGGAGTATATGGATCATTGATGATCTTACACTGCTTCACCAGTTATATAATTTAGAAGATAAAGCCAATGTTCTTTTTAAACCTGAAGATACTTACCGGATGGGAGGTTCTTCGCGCAAGGGTTCTTTAACGGCCGGGACTAACCATCCTGCTGGGGTAGTGACATATTTCTATCTCGAAAATCCGGAAGATAAAGAGGTAAGGATTAGTTATTTGAATTCAAAAAATGATACAATTAAATCTTTTAGTACTGCCGATAAAAAAGACAAACTGGAAGTTAGCCAGGGAGCTAACACCCATACCTGGGACTTGCGGGGAAAAGGAGCTGAGCGTCTGGACGGCATGATCTTGTGGTGGGCAAGTACCGATGCGCCTCAGGCCGTGCCCGGAAATTATAAAGTAGTTCTTGAAGTGGGCGATGAGGTGCTTTCCAAATCCTTCAAAATCCTTCCGGATGAAAATGCTGAAACCGATATTGCCGGAATGCAGAAACAATTCGATTTTATTAGCAGTGTGAATGAAACTGTGGACCGCGCTCATAAATCAATTCGCAAAATGCGTAATATCGAGGAGCAGCTTAAAGATTTTCAGGAGCGATATAAAGAGAATGAAGAAGTAAAGCCACTGGTTGAAAAGGCAAAAAAGCTGAGTGAAGATCTTTCGGAGATTGAAAACGCGCTTTATCAAACTAAAAACCGAAGCGGTCAGGATCCCTTGAATTTCCCGATAAAACTTACCAATAAGCTGGCGCATTTGAACAGCCTGGTGGGAATGGACGATTTCCCGCCTACAGATCAGGATGTGGAGGTTAAAGATGAGCTCACTCAAAAAGTGAAGGTTCAGCTCGATAAATTTGATAAGCTGCTTTCTGAAGAAGTCAAGGAATTCAACCGCCGATTCAATGAAATGGATCTTAATTACCTGTTTGTTGAAGCCGATAAATAATGGAATATTATAATTATATAAAATCCCTGCATCTTATTTTCGTGATCACCTGGTTTGCAGGGCTTTTTTACATCCCGAGACTTTTTATTTACCATATCGAGGCGACTCAAAAGGAAGAACCGGAAAAGGGTATTCTGGTAAGGCAATTAAAATTAATGACCAAAAGACTGTGGTATATTATTACCTGGCCTTCGGCTATTCTGGCCACGCTATTTGCCGTTATTCTCCTGATCATGATTCCGGAATGGCTTCAGCAAGGCTGGATGCAAGTGAAACTTGGCTTTGTACTACTTCTATTTGTTTACCATATCAAATGTCATTTGATCTTTAAAGAATTGCAGAATGATGTCGTCAAGTGGACCTCACACCAGATGAGGATATGGAATGAAGGTTCAACGCTCATCCTTTTTTCAGTGATCTTTCTTGTGGTGGTTCGTGATGCAATCAACTGGATCTACGGGGTGATAGGGATATTTTTACTGGCTATAATTCTTATGTTGGGAATAAAACTCTATAAAAGGATACGTTCAAAAAATCCCGATGCCTGAAATGGTGTGATAATTGTTGCAATACAAGCAAGCTGGTATTTATGAAACTCCTTAAACTCTCTTTACGAACCCGGATTTTTATCTCCATGATTTTATTGGTTCTCGGAGCATCCATCTTGATCTTTGGGGTCACAGTCTATCAGTATAAAGAAGAGGCAGAAAATTACCATAAGGAAAGACTGGAAAGAAAGCAGGAGGCGATTAGGGAGAATATCAATTTTGTGCTTGCCAGTACCACTTACCTTGTGAATACTGAAAATATCGCCCCCATTTTAAGAGAGCAGAACAAGATTTATGAGATGGCCAGGATCCATGAGATGCAGATATATATTTATGATCTGGAGGGAAATCTGCTTATAAAATCTGATGAATCTTTTTTCCGGGATACTACAGATGCAAAGATCAATGAACAGGTGCTTCAAAAACTGGATTCATCGTCTAAGAAACATTACTTACAGAAAACGGAGGTTAATGGGCAGAAATATCAGTCTTCCTATACCTATATCACCGATGAGAAATTCAAACCACTGGCTATCCTGTATTTGCCATACCTTCAGGATGATAGTTTGCTTAACCGTGATCTGAACAATTTCCTGATGAAAATGGCCGAGGTTTACCTTTTCATGCTTTTTCTGGCAATTATACTTTCATTTTTCCTTTCAAAATATATTACCAAATCCCTGAAGATCATTTCAGAAAAGATCAATCAAACAAGACTGGATAAAAGGAATCAGAAAATAGAGTTAACCAATGCCACAGAAGAAATATACGCCCTCGTTTCGGCATATAACAGCATGATTGATGAACTTGAAGAAAGTGCGGTACAACTTGCTACAGGAGAGCGGGAGCAGGCATGGCGTGAAATGGCAAAACAGGTGGCGCACGAGATCAAGAATCCGTTGACCCCTATGCGTTTAAGTGTACAGAGTTTTCAGAGGAACTTTGATAAGGAGGATCCCGAAATTCAGCAAAAGGTAGATGAATACAGTGATACGCTTATCAACCAGATAGACACGATGAGTTCTATAGCTTCGGCATTTTCAAATTTCGCTAAAATGCCGGCACAGCAAAGTGAAATGCTGAATGTTCCAAAAATTGTAAAACTGGCACTGGATATCTTCAATGAAAAATATCTTGAGTTCAAATGTGATAAGGAGGAGATCCTTGCAAAATTTGACCGTACTCAAATGATACGCGTTATTACTAACCTGGTAAAGAATGCTATCCAGGCCTTACAGGATACTGAAGATCCACATGTTCTTGTTTTAGTGGAGGAAGAAGAAGATTGCGTTTGTGTCTCTATATCAGATAATGGTTCAGGGATTTCAGAGGAAAATAAAGACAAAGTTTTTGAGCCAAAATTCACCACTAAAAGCAGTGGAATGGGACTGGGTCTTGCAATGGTGAAGAATATTGTGGAAACCTATAATGGAAGTATTAGCTTTGTGTCTAAACAAAATAAAGGGACTATATTTAATGTAAGATTTCCAAAATAAAACTTATGAGCTATCAGAATATCTTAGAAGAAATTGACGATAATATTTTAACGATTACCATTCAAAGGCCTAAAAAGCTTAATGCACTCAATCGGGAAACTATCCAGGAATTACATGAGGCTTTTAAGGCCGCTAAGAATAACGAAGAGGTAAAGGTTGTTATACTAACTGGAAGTGGGGAGAAAGCTTTTGTCGCGGGAGCAGACATTAGTGAGTTTTCAGATTTTTCACCGAAGGAAGGAAAGAAACTTGCAGCTGACGGACAGGAGAAATTATTTAATTACGTGGCTAATTTCCCTAAACCTGTTATTGCTGCCATAAATGGATTCGCCCTTGGTGGCGGACTTGAACTGGCCCTGGCCGCACATTTTAGAATAGCCAGCGAGAATGCTAAAATGGGACTTCCTGAAGTTTCACTTGGAGTAATTCCCGGTTATGGAGGCACCCAACGTTTACCTCAACTTGTAGGTAAGGGAAGGGCGATGGAAATGATCAT
>JAGXII010000073.1 GCA_024635735.1 Christiangramia sp.
TATCGTAAGAGCACTTTCAGATAAATTTCAGAATATATGTGTGGTAGGTGATGATGCGCAGAGTATCTATGCCTTCCGTGGAGCAAATATTAATAACATTCTGAATTTCCAGAAAGACTATGAAGATGTGAAAATGTACAGGCTGGAGCAGAATTACCGGTCGACCAGGAATATTGTAAACGCAGCGAACTCGATAATCGATAAGAATAAAACCAAGCTCGAAAAAGTAGTCTGGACGGCTAATGACGACGGTACTAAGATAATCGTCAATCGTTTGCTTACCGATGGGGAAGAAGGAAGGTACGTGGCTAGTTCGATCTTTGAGAATAAAATGCAGAAGCAAATGAACAATAGTGATTTTGCGATTTTATACCGAACGAATGCCCAGAGCCGGGCGATGGAGGATGCGCTTCGTAAAAAAGATATTCCTTACCGGATATATGGAGGACTTTCGTTTTACCAGAGAAAAGAGATCAAAGATGTTCTTGCCTATCTAAGGCTTATACTTAACCCTAAGGATGAAGAAGCGCTTAAGCGCGTGATCAATTATCCTTCCCGCGGAATCGGACAAACTACCCTGGATCGTTTGAGTATTGCTGCGAACCAGCATAAGCGTTCGATTTTTGAGATTATTGAAAATATTAATCAGCTTGATCTTAAGATTAACAGGGGAACGCAAACCAAACTGGAGAATTTTGTCAATATGATCAAAAGTTTTGCGATCATGAATGAGGCCAGCGACGCTTTCCAGGTAGCAGAAACTGTAGCTAGAAAGACGGGCTTACTACAGGAACTAAAAAAAGACGGAACTCCGGAAGGTATCGCCAGGATTGAAAATATTGAAGAATTACTGAATGGTATCCGCGATTTTGTGGAAGGCCAGAAGGAACTTGCAGATGCCGACGGCTCGCTTGCAGAATTTCTGGAAGATGTAGCCCTGGCAACAGATCTGGATAAGGATACAGGAGATGATGATCGTGTAGCACTTATGACGATTCACCTTGCCAAGGGGCTCGAGTTTCCATACGTATATATTGTGGGACTGGAAGAAGATCTTTTTCCTTCTGCGATGAGTATGAATACCAGAAGTGAGCTGGAAGAAGAGAGAAGACTGTTTTATGTGGCTCTTACCAGGGCTGAAAAGCAGGCTTATTTAACCTATACTACCTCCAGATATCGCTGGGGTAAACTGGTAGATGCGGAACCAAGCAGATTTATTGAGGAAATTGATGAAAACTATCTCGATATGCTTGTGCCGCAGGATGATTATAAATATAAACCTCTTATAGATACTGATATTTTCGGGGATGAGGTAGATAAAACCAAGCTGCGCCAGACGAAGCCAAAGAATGGTACACCTCCTCCTGCTCATAAACCATCAGAAGAACAGTTAAGAAAACTTAGAAAACTTAAACCGGCTTCACCGGAACCCGAAAAGGCCAGAAATACTATTGATCTTTCAGAAGGAAATGAAGTAGAGCATATGCGATTTGGAAGAGGAAAGGTTTTGAAACTGGAAGGTGTTGGACAGGACAAGAAAGCTGAAATAGATTTTGAAGAAGGCGGAATCAAAAAGCTTTTGCTGAGATTCGCAAAACTTAAAGTGCTTTCATAGAACAAAGAGCCGTTAAACTTCTGTTATTTAAAGCCTCGAAAAGAGGCTTTATTTTTATCTTGAAAGGAAAAAAGGATAAGAGAAGGAACCAAGGTTAAATTGAAATGGGGGCAATGGTATCGCAACCTGAAAGGTGGTTTCAACTTATTCAGAAAAAGTGACCAAATCTATTAAAGGCAGTGAAATAGCCAGAAATGGAGAAAAAAATGACAAGGCTTTATATATAAAACAGGAGGATGGAGGTAAGGTGTTGAAGCTGGAAAGTGAAGTTGAAAAAGAAGTTTAGTTTTCTGAGATTAGGGGCATGGAGTAGTATTGAAATGGTAAATTTTATAAGGTTTAAAAAAGAGAATTATGGCTGAATTACTAAGGATTTATGACGAGAATCCCGCACCAAAACATATTGCTAAAGTTGTTGAGGTACTTCGAAAAGGAGGGTTGATAATTTATCCCACAGATACTATTTATGGTCTGGGTTGTGATATTACTAATACAGCTGCTCTTGAAAAGATCGCTCAGATAAAGAATGTGAAGCTTGAAAAAGCCAACTTTTCATTTGTATGTGAAGACCTTAGTAACCTTTCAGACTATGTAAAGCAAATAGATACAGCCACCTTTAAAATTCTTAAACGTTGCCTGCCAGGGCCCTATACTTTTATACTTCCCGGCGGAAATAATCTTCCTAATGTGTTTAAAAAGAAAAAGACGGTTGGAATTCGCGTGCCCAATAATAATATTTGCAAAGCTATCGTAAAGGAATTAGGTAATCCTATTGTTTCTACATCTATTAGAGATGATGATGAGGTTCTGGAATATACCACAGATCCCGAGCTAATTAAGGAGAAGTGGGATCACCTGGTAGATATCGTGATCGATGGAGGCTATGGCGATAACATTCCGTCTACGGTGATAGACCTTACTAAGATAGAACCTGAAGTTATCAGGGAAGGAAAAGGGAGCGTGGAAATTATGTAAGACTGGTACAACCTTAGTACACTCTTTCCAAATTTTTTATAAAGAAACTATGCACTTCCTCAGGGCTTAATACAAAACCTTTTTTCTGAGCTATATCTACAAGTTCATAACCTAGTCTGGCAGCATTTAAGCGTTGTTCCGGAGTTCCATGATGAGTATTGCTTTGGGGGAGACAATCCCCAATATTAAATGATAATTTAAAGAAATCTTCTATTCTTTTCCAGTTATAGGTAGCTCCTCTTTTATGTGTCATAAAATATGCAGCGGCAAAATCGGCTTCGAGTTCTATAAATCTTGAAGCTTCAGGTTTTGAAAGTCCCTGTGATTCATTCCAGTTAGTGGAATATTCGTATTGTGCCTGGTGCCACCACTCATGAGCTATGATGGCCGTAAAAACAATTTCGTCATCTACCCCTATGGCGGCAATACTTTCTATCAATCCATCTCCAATTACTAACAGACCATTAGCTTTAGTAAAGGCATCTAAAGCAAAATATGGGCTTTCCGGAAGATTAGAAGAGAGGGCATTTATTTTAAGCAGACTCGCTGCCTTGTTATAAGCCTCTTCCCGGTTTCTTATGGAGTTATCAAAACTCTCAATCATGTCGGCAAGAATTTGGAGATCATCCAGTGAAGCAGTGTGCTGCCCGTTAACTATAATTTCACGCCGGAGATTCCAAAACATCGTAAGTTCTCTGATCCTCTTTTGGGCAAGTTGATTATATTCCCCGTTTTCTCCAAAATAATTTTCCCCGCGATAGTGCGTAACATATTTTTGGTGTAGATCCAGATAATAATTCATAAGATTAAAATCAAAATATGGATCCTGAAGGAAATCCTGAAAATACCCAAAAAAGACCAGTCCAAACTCTGTGATACTACAGTTTTCTTCGGATAGATCTTCAAAATCAGAAATCGTATAATTTCCCGATTCGTGATTGGTTACACCGGAACTAATTTTTAGAGTTGCCGCGATGAAGTTTTCAGCGGTTTCGGCCTTGAAATTTTTTATTTCTGAAATAGGCTCCTCCGGGCTACACCCGGTTATCCCGATAAGGAATATGAGTACACAATACCCCAAAGGAATTTTTCTCCTTTTCATAGCGTAAAAAGTTGATAATATTCAATTCTAATTTACGTATAAAAGACTGCTTTTTAATTGATTAAGCTGTGTAAAATAAAAAAGCCCTGCAATTGCAGGGCTTTCAATATATCTTAAAATAAGATATTGAGATTATTCTTGATTAGAAGTAGCTTTTTCCATTCCTTCTTCGATCATACTATAGAATTGATCTAGTTTTGGAAGTACTACGATTCTTGTTCTTCTGTTCTTCGCACGACCTTCAGCAGTATCGTTACTTGCAACCGGTACATAATAACTTCTACCTGCAGCAGTCATTCTCGCTGGTTCAACACCAAATTCTTCCTGTAGAACTCTAACTACTGATGTAGCACGTTTTACACTAAGATCCCAGTTATCTTCGAACATTGAAGTTTTAATAGGCTTGTTATCAGTGTGACCTTCAACCATAAACTCGATGTTTGGTTTATCTTTTACAACTGTAGCAACTTTTCCAAGTACTTCTTTTGCACGAGGAGTGACGTTGTAACGTCCACTGTCAAATAATAACTTATCTGAGATAGAAACGTAAACCACACCTTTTTCAACGTTGATTTCGATATCCTCGTCACTAAGGTTTCCTAAAGCTCCTTTAAGACTTGTTACAAGTGCAAGGGTTACCGAATCTTTCTTGTTTATCGCATCTTGCATAGAACGGATAGCAAGGTCTTTTTCTTTAATGCTCTCTAAAGAACGTTCCATGTTTTCAGCTTCCTTCTTAGAAAGTGTAGCTAAATTCCCGACGTTATTGAGAAGTGCAGCATTTGTATTATTAAGAGTAGATATCTGACTGTTTAATCTCTCCTTTTCATCAAGACAGTGATTTAACTTTACAGTAGCAGTATTTAACTGATCCTGAGTTTCTCGTTGTTTCGCTTCCAGTTCATTGTATTTTTTTTGTGAAACACATGAAGAAAGTAATATGGCAGCCATCGCTGACAAAAGCATGAATTTTTTCATAATTCGTTTCTTAAATTTTAAATTGTTAGAATGACCAAAAATATCAAAAAAATTATAAGGCAGAAAGGTATTTTAACAATTCCTTGGTTATTTATTTTTTTAGCTCAGTAAATTTATTTTTTTTCAGTAAATAATGAGCATAAACTATGGATGTTATTTCGTAATATTTCAATGATTTCAAGCCTTTGGAACGTTTTTTCAACATTCTTCGAAATTGTTTATAAAAGCTGAAATGAGCTTCCAGTATTCCAAAAAGATGGCTGAATTTTCCTTCAATTAAAAATTTGACTCCTGCAACACTGTCTAAAAGCATTCTGAGAAGCAGAATCTGGAAAATTTTTGATTTTTCCACGTTCTTTAAAAGCATAAATAAACTGTTCCTGAAATTGAAAAAAGTCTTCTTTGGATTCATATCGGCAAGAGTAGCTCCTCCTACATGATATACTTTCGAGTTGCTCACATATTTTATTCTATAATCCTGGTTTTGAAGTCGCCAGCAAAGGTCAATCTCTTCCTGATGTGCAAAAAAGTCCTCATCCAGACCTCCAATTTCATAAAAGGCCGATTTTCTCACTGCAAGACAGGCGCCACTAGCCCAGAAAATATATGCATCCCCGTCATATTGTCCTTCGTCTTTTTCAAGACTCTGGAAAATACGCCCGCGGCAAAAAGGATATCCGTATTTATCTATAAAACCACCGGCTGCTCCGGCATACTCGAAATATTCTTTCCGTTTATAGTCCAGAATTTTGGCTGTATCGCCGCTACTTCATTTTCCTGCTGAAAAGTTTTCAAAATAGGTTCGAGCCAGTTTTCTGAAACCTCTACATCACTGTTGAGTAAAACAACGATCTCTTCTGATACACTTTTTAAGGCAAGATTATATCCACTGGCATATCCCAGATTTCTTTTATTTTGAATAAGTTTTATCGCCGGGTAGTTGCTTTGTAGGAATTTTACAGAATCGTCTGTAGAATTATTATCGGCGACATAAATAGTTGCATCTCCAGAAAAATTTACCACCGAAGGCAAAAACTGCTCGAGCAGCTTCCTTCCATTCCAGTTAAGTATGACGACTGCGGCTTTCATTATCGGGAATATTCAGGAAGTTCTTTTAAAAAAATATAATTTTCATTCTCATAATCCATTTGGCAAAAGAAATGCTCGAGACCATTGGTCAACATTAAAAATTCAGCTTTTAGAGTCATATTATAGCGTGCGATCTGGTCGAATGTATCCTGTGATATTTTTATTGAGGGAGCCTTGCATTCTACAATAATCTTAATTCCACCTTCAGGTTCAAAGACCACAATATCATATCTTTTAGTTAGACCCGCAATTTTAAGTTGCTTTTCGACATTGATAAGGCTTTGAGGATAATTTTTTTCATTTTGTAAAAACTTTACACAATGTTGCCTCACCCATTCTTCCGGAGTAAGGATCACAAATTTTTTCCTCTGTTCATCGAAAACGGCTATTTTATTTTGACTATTTTTGAACCGAAATGAATATGACGGGAAATTCAGTTTTTGCATGCTCCAAAAGTAATAAAGAAAATTACAGCCTCTGCAATTTAGCGTATCCTTGTTATCTCCCGGCTAAACCGCAGCAATAATCCATATGGACGAAGCAAGACAAATCGTTAGTGATATTCAGAAAGGTGATATAAAACCCATTTATTTTTTGATGGGAGAAGAGCCTTACTACATTGACAAGATTTCCGATTATATTGAAAATACAATTTTAACCGAAGAAGAGCAAGGTTTTAACCAAATGCTCATCTATGGAAGAGATACGACTATAGATGATATTGTAAGCAATGCAAAGCGCTTTCCAATGATGGCAGAAAGGCAGGTTGTGATTGTTAAAGAAGCTCAGGATTTGTCCAGAACCATAGAGAACCTGGAAACCTATGCTGAAAATCCTCAGCCTACAACCGTTCTGGTAGTATGCTATAAATATAAAAAAATAGATAAGCGCAAGAAACTCTATAAGGCAATTTCCAAAACGGGTGTTATTTTCGAGGGTAAAAAGCTTTATGAAAATCAGGTTGGCGACTGGATCATAAAAAACTTAAAGAGCAAGGGATATCCCATTTCTCCAAAAGCGGCTCAAATGCTAGTAGAATTTCTGGGAACCGATCTCGGGAAGATTGATAATGAACTACAAAAGCTTCAGCTTATTTGTCCGAAGGGAACTACGATAACACCCCAAATTATTGAGGAAAATATAGGGATAAGTAAGGATTTTAATAATTTTGAACTTCGAAATGCCATAGGGGAGAGAGATACTCTAAAAGCACACCAGATTATTAATTACTTTGCACAAAGTCCTAAGGATAATCCACTGGTGGTGACTATTTCTTTATTGTTTGGTTTTTTTTCACAACTACTTCAATATCATGGGCTTAATGACAAATCTAAAGGAGCAGTTGCAAAACAATTGAAAATAAGTCCGTTTTTTGTAAAAGATTATGCAATAGCAGCCAGAAACTATCCTATGAAAAAAGTAAGCGCGGCAATAAGTCTTATTCAGGAAACTGATGTAAAAAGTAAAGGGGTGGGCGCGTCTAATGTTTCTCAGGGCGATTTATTAAAAGAATTACTGGTGAAAATAATGAACTAATGAAGAGTTTTGCATCATGGATCAACGCCGCAAGGCTCAGGACTTTACCTTTATCTGTATCAGGAATTTGTGTGGGCAGTAGCGTGGCAGCGTATCAGGGATATTTTAATATCAGTATTTTCAGCCTGGCTTTAGGAACAACCTTAGGCCTACAGATACTTTCCAATTTTGCCAATGATTACGGAGATGGGGTAAAAGGAACCGATAATGAAGACCGCACTGCACCACAAAGAGCAATTCAAAGCGGACTCATTTCGCAAAAAGAAATGCTTCAGGCAATTATTATCACGGCTATTGCAACACTTTTTCTGGCAATACTTCTTATTTATGCATCTTTTGGGACTGAAAAGCTCCTTTCTTCGCTTATATTTTTCCTTTTGGGAATCGCGTCAATTGCCGCGGCCATTAAATATACAGTGGGTAATTCGGCATATGGGTACCGTGGGATGGGTGATATATTTGTTTTCATCTTCTTTGGTATAGTAGCGGTATATGGTTCCTATTATTTATATACTCACGATCATAACTGGATAAGTTTATTTCCGGCTATATCTATAGGCTTACTCAGTACAGCAGTGCTAAATATTAATAATTTAAGGGATCGGGCTTCAGATGAAAAGGCCGGGAAGATTACTTTAGTGGTGAAGCTGGGTGAAAGTAAAGCGAAGGATTATCATTACTCTCTTATTCTTGGGGCTTTGATGTGTATGGTAATTTATACCGTAATAAATTCAACAGAGCTCAATGATTTTATATACCTTATTGCTTTTATCCCGCTAATATTTCATTTGAGAAGAGTGGTGAAAAATGAGGATCCTAAGTTGCTGGATCCGGAACTTAAAATTGTAGCCCTGTCTACTTTTGGAATATCCCTTCTTTTTGCCTTAGGTCTTCTCTGGTAAGTTTCGGGTATATTTAACAAAATTATATAAAGCGTGCTCTGTATGTTTTTTATCTAATCCTTATTTTTATGACAAACCTTAAAAATTAGAATATGAAAGTTACTTTTTACGGTCAGAATTCACTCGGAATAAAGATTGGAGATATCCATGTTCTGGTGGATCCCTTTATTACCGGAAATGATTTATCTAAAGACAAAATAGACATCATGGACCTGAAGGCCGATTATATACTTCTTACGCACGCCCATCAGGATCATATACTGGATGCTGAAGCGATCGCAAAGAATACCGGTGCCGTGATTGTGAGTAACTTTGAGATCGCCAATCATTATGAAGACAAAGGTTTTGAAGTACATCCAATGAATCACGGGGGAAGCTGGGATTTTGAATTTGGAAATGTAAAATATGTAACGGCCCTTCATACCAGCTCATTTCCCGATGGAAGTTATGGAGGCCAGCCGGGCGGATTTGTAATCGAGGGAGAACACAAAAATATTTATATTGCCGGGGACACCGCTTTAACCCTGTCTCTTATACACATCTCCGA
>JAGXII010000074.1 GCA_024635735.1 Christiangramia sp.
ATGTGTATAAGAGACAGGTTGAAGGCTAAATCAGAAATTTATAGATATAAAGAAAGCTCTCAAAACTGAGAGCTTTCTTTTATGACTTAATTTTATAAGCTTACAGCCTATTACTTAAGGCTACTAAGACACAGCTTTTAATTTGCTTATTGTAGACTTATTAAGCTTATCCTCTGCATATTCTCTGTTAACAGTGAAATCATCTTCTCCGCTCTCAGGAAGCTCAAACATCGCATCGGTAAGAATCGCTTCGCATAGCGAGCGCAGTCCCCTTGCTCCGAGTTTGTATTCAATTGCTTTATCTACAATATAATCTAAAGCTTCATTGGAAATATCAAATTGGATATCATCCATTTCGAACAGCTTTTTATACTGTTTGATAATCGCATTTTTAGGCTCTGTAAGAATTGCTCTAAGAGTATCCCTGTCAAGAGGATTCATATAAGTAAGCGCCGGTAAACGACCTATTATTTCCGGAATCAATCCAAATTCCTTCAAATCCCTCGGAATAATATACTTAAGCAAATTGGTGCGTTCTATAGAATCTTCTGTCTTAGAAGCGCTGAATCCAACCGCCTGCATATTTAATCTCTTACTAATAATTCTTTCAATTCCATCAAAAGCACCACCAGCGATAAACAGGATATTTTCAGTATTTACCTCAATGAATTTCTGATCAGGATGCTTACGTCCTCCTTTTGGCGGAACGTTCACGGTAGTTCCTTCAAGCAATTTAAGTAATGCCTGCTGGACACCTTCTCCCGAAACATCACGGGTGATAGATGGATTATCGCTTTTACGTGCGATTTTATCCAGCTCATCAATAAAGACGATCCCGCGCTGCGCTTTCTCTGTATTATAATCGGCTGCCTGAAGTAATCTGGTTAGGATACCTTCTACGTCTTCTCCAACATACCCGGCTTCTGTTAGAACTGTTGCATCTACAATTGCCAAAGGAACATTAAGCATCCTCGCGATAGTTCGAGCCATTAAAGTCTTACCCGTACCGGTTTCTCCAACCATCACGATATTACTCTTTTGGATTTCCACATCATCATTGCTATCTGGCTGCAATAGTCTCTTGTAATGATTATAAACAGCCACAGACAATACCTTCTTGGTTTCTTCCTGACCAATTATATATTCATCCAGGAACTTTTTGATCACTCGTGGCTTACTAAGCATAAGGTCGGAAGAAAGCTCTCTTGCCTCACCCTGCTTCGATTCTTCCACCACAATACCATGCGCCTGTTCAATACAACGATCACAGATATGCGCATCCAATCCTGCAATTAGCAGATTGGTTTCGGGTTTTTTTCTTCCACAAAAGGAACATTCTAGATCTTCTTTCGCCATTGTTTAAATTTTCTGTAACTACTTTTAATTTATAAAAAGTTAGTTACAATTTATCCTTCTCTCTTTAAAACTTCATCGATCATTCCATACTCCTTGGCCTTTTCAGCCTTCATCCAGTAATCCCGGTCACTGTCTTCATGCACCTTTTCATAGGTTTGACCTGAATGTTTCGCAATGATCTTATATAACTCTTCTTTTAAAGTTACAATCTCTCTTGCAGTAATTTCAATATCACTGGCCTGACCCTGAGCACCACCCATTGGCTGGTGAATCATGACTCGTGAATGAGGTAAACCGCTTCTTTTTCCAGCTTCACCTGCGCAAAGCAATACTGCACCCATCGATGCCGCCATTCCTGTACAAATAGTTGCCACGTCTGGCTTAATAAATTGCATTGTATCATAAATTCCAAGTCCGGCATAAACGCTTCCTCCTGGTGAATTTATATATATCTGTATGTCTTTAGATGAGTCGGTACTTTCAAGAAATAATAACTGCGCCTGCACAATATTTGCAACCTGCTCGTTAATTCCTGTACCAAGAAAGATGATTCTATCCATCATCAATCTTGAAAATACATCCATTGCCACGGCATTCATCTGTCTCTCCTCAATAATATTGGGAGTCATGCCTACTGGCACCATACTACTTATAAGTTTATCGTAATAATTGCTATTTATTCCATGATCGGAAGTAGCATATTTTCGAAATTCATTTCCGTAGTCCATCAATTTTTTTGTTTTCTAATCTTAATTAAAATTCCGGTTAAAACCAAAAAAGGCGCTACTCTTATTGAGTTAACGCCTTAAAGATAGGTAATATATCCTAAAAAGGCTTACTTGTAAATTGCTTTCACAAATTCTTCGTAAGTAACTTCTTTTTCTTCAAACTTCATATTCTCTTTATAAAATTCGAGAAGTTTTTCATTCATTAACTGTTCAGAAAGTCTTTTTACCTCATCCTGATTAGACAGGATCCTTGCAGAGATATCATCAAGCTCCTTTTGAGACGGATCTGTTTGTCCAAATTGAGCCATTTGTTGCTTAATTTTTTCCGAAGTGAATGCTTTAAGATCGTTAAAATCTACAGTAAGGTTATTATCGTTCACCACTTTACCTTCGATCAATTGGTAACGAAGCCCTTTTTCACTTTTTTCATATTCTTCTTTAGCCTCTTCCTCTGTCATTGGCTCCTCGCCTACCGTCTGGATCCACTTCTGAAGAAAACCTTTTGGAAGTTCAAAATCTGTAGCCTCAATCAATGCTTCGGTAATATCGTTCATTAATTGCTGATCGCTTTGTTGCTGAAATTGCTTTGCAGCATCTTCCTTGATCTTTTCCTTAAGTTCAGTAACTGTTTTTACCTGATCTTTCCCAAAGAGCTTATCAAAAAGTTTCTGGTCAAGCTCGGCAAGTTCTCTTTCGTTAATTTCAGAAATTGTGAATTCCACCTCGATGTCAAGATCGTGAGCCTTATCATGCTCGATGCTCAGATGATTGATAAGATCGTGGTCGTCTTCAAAAAGATTCTTGGTGTTTAAAGTAATAGTATCACCTACTTTAGCGCCAACAAACTTATTAAGGTTTCTTTTCCCTTGGATCTTTTCAAGTTCAATAGAAGTTTCGTTCTCGATACCTTCTTCTTCATTTTTAAAAGTTCCGGCAACAGTATCTCCTTCTTCAGCAACTTCCTTTGTCTTTAATTTTCCATATTGCTTCTGGATGTTCTTAATCTGGTCATCTATCATCTTATCACCTGCGACGATATTATATTTAGTTACCGGTTTTTTAAGATCAAGATCTACTTCAAATTCAGGAGCAAGTCCAAGTTCGAATTCAAAACTGTAATTATCCTTATCCCAGTCGAAATTTTCCTGTTCCTTCGGAATAGGATTTCCAAGAACATCAAGTTTCTCTTCGGTAAGGTATTTATTAAGACTATCCTGAAGAAGTTTGTTTACCTCATCTACAAGTACGGCCTTACCATATTGTTTCTTTACCATTCCCATAGGCACATGACCTTTTCGGAAACCGGGAATATTGGCATTCTTTCGGTAATCTTTTAAAATTTTATCTACTTTTCCTGCATAATCTTCTTTAGCGATATCAACTTTAACTACCGCATTTAATTCATCAATATTCTCTCTGGTAATATTCATTTTAGTCTTTTATAAAAAATTGGAGTGCAAAATTACATTTTTTTCGAAAGCCTACAAAGTTTCAAATTATTGAAATTCAGATAAATCTAATCTGATTTGAGAATTGAAAACAACAAAGATTGCACCAGAGACAGTAACAAGCTAAAAATTATGGCAATAAGCCAGCCGTCTACATCAAAACCTGACACAAAGCCATCTGCCATAAAAATAATGATGGCATTTATTACCAGAAGGAACAATCCCAGGGTTAAAATAGTAACAGGCAGTGTAAGCAGAACCAGGATTGGTTTTACAATAAAATTAAGCAATGCGAGAACCAGAGCTACTATAATAGCGGTCCAGTAACTTGCAACACTAACACCGGGAAGAACCTTTGCCAAAATGACAACCGCCAGGGCTGTTAGTAAAAGACGAAGTATAAAATTCATAATATTGAGTATTGGTTATTGGTAAAATTGCAAAAAAAACGCCGGGAATTTCCCGGCGCTTCAAAATTTTATATGAATTTTAATACTACATGCCGCTTTGATCAAGCGTAACAGTAGGGTAATTTCCAATATTAGCCTTTGGAAGCTTCGCATTATACGTAGCGTTGATCTCTTCTATAATCGCATTTGCAATTACCGCAGCACCTCGAGGTGTATTGTGAATTCCATCCAGAGAATAAGCACCTCCGGTTACAAAATCTGAACGAAGAACCCCTCCGTCAAATGGAATGCCTTCTGAATCAAGTTTAGCAACAAGGGCATTTACATCTACGAAACCAAGGTTGAAATTATCGGCAATACTTTTTATGGCATTGTTATATGCTGCAGTGGCAGTTTGGACATTTTGAATTTCCTCGGTATCCAGCACATCCTCATCATCAATCCCGCTAACAGCTCCAAATAAAGTCTGAACCTGCTCCTGGGTTGGCGAACCTCCAGCCTGTAAAACAGCAAGCACTTCCATAACATCCTGAGTAAGTACCACAGAACCATAACCCTGTTTCAAAGCAGCCTGATCTATAGGAAGAAGCAATAATTCTTCAGCTGTCATTTGTCTGAATCCAAGCGGGTTTGTTTGTGTAACAGGAACATCAAGAAGGAATCTGTTAGTCCCTTCATTAAACTGAATGGCATATTGTGAAGCTATTGCCTGAGCCTGCTCGGCTGAAGCTCCCTGTTGCATTAACACTTTGGTCATCACACCAGCTACAGCCTGGAAAAATCCGGTAAGATTCCCTGCTGTAGGTGCATCTAAAGCCAATGCATTATTAGGAATAGTTGTGAAATAAGGAACTGTTGTAATATCAGGAATATTCAATAAAACTCCATCGGCATTGGCTGCCAGTTGCTCTACGATCTGGCTGTAGATAAAAGCAAACGCATTAGGATCTGTAATATCATTGGAACCATAAGTGGTAACATCTGTATTATTCAACTGGAATTTTCCGGTCCCACCAGAAGTCGCATAAGTGAAAACATCATTATTCCCAATCCAAAGAGTGAAGAATGTTGGATTTTGAGCCATTGCATCTGCAATAACCGAAGTATTGTCTGATGTAGCAAATCTGGCAAAATACGGGTTAGACAATCCTGCGGCCACCCCCTGAACATTTCCATAACCATCTGCAAGCAAATGGTAGGATTTTGCTCCCGGCACTGCCATATTGCTAAAAGGACCGGTCAAACGATTCGTGATTTCAGTAGTTGGAGTAGCATTATAACGCACAGGTACAGGACCATTTGCCCCAACGCTTAACACGTATCTTGGAAGAGCAACTACCTGCCCGCCTAGCAAAAGGCCACCTATATTATCATTTACCAGGGGTTGTGTGAACTCATCGGTATTCTGAGCTAATGCAAATTTTTGTGCAAGAATATTCGGATATGAATTATTTTGTCCTGTTAAGTACAAGGCTCCGTCAGCATAGCCTGCAGTAAGGGAATTCCCTAAGGCTACATAGTGCGAAAAATCGGCTTCACCACTACTGTAAAAGCCTTCATCTTCAATTGAATTTTCAAGTTCCGGCTCACAGGATACAAATCCCAGAGCCAAAATTGCCATATATATATAGTATCTTTTCATCTTCTTCTAATTAAATTTTAAAGGTTACACCAAGACCTGGTACAAATGCGCTGGACTTATAAGTTCCTTCAAATGGTACATTCTGACCATTTTCCTGGTAGTAATCGTAAGACTCTGTAATTTCTTTAAATCTGCTATAAAGAAAAGAAGCATCGATTGCGAAATTATCGGTTACGTTTATAGAAAGTCCTCCTGTGAAGTTATTAGAATCATTTCTTGGGGTTTCCGGTGCGAAATATCCAGCCTGAACGGGAGACTCATCAAAATAATATCCAGCTCTTAAAGTAAAGGTATCATTCGCGGTGTACTGCATTCCAAATCTATAAATAGATGCATCCTGGTAATTTCTTGGATTTTTGGAATCAGGAATATTTGGATTTGCAAAATCGAGATCCAGAGATTCGTATGCATCCCAGAAAGTTCTGTTATAATCAAAAGCAAAAAGCCACTGATCGTTTAACTGATATGACAATCCTACGGTTAATTCAGCCGGCATAGGAAGCTCGGCATCAAAAGTAGTATCCTCGAAAGGAGTCAAAGGAGAGTTAGGGATATTCTGAAAATCAGCATCACCACCTTCAGCCTTCAAATCAATTTGAGAGCGATAATTCACCCCAATTCTTAGACTATCCATTGGGCTGTACATAATCCCTGCAGACCATCCAAAACCATTTACCCCGGTAGCTTCTACGGTAACATTAGAACGATTACCGTCAATATCTGTAAGGCTTCGGTTTAGGTTTCTGTTAAATTTCACCGAACCGTTAGCATAAATAGGACCCCCACCTATAGAAAGGTTATCGGTAATTTTATAAGACACTAATGCCTGGAAATAAATTGCAGCAAGGTCAATATTATTTACAAGATGAGATCCTGCCCAATCTTTTTCCCATTCCACACTACTTCCGTAGGGAGTATAAGAAGCGAAGCCAAGACTCACCTTATCACTTAATTTGTAAGAAAAATATGCATAAAAGGGAGTTCCAACAGGACTGTCGGTTCTGGCCATCTGGCCAAATTCATCATTCTGCCATACAACATCTGAGAAAACAGCACTTACACCTACCGCTGTATTAATCTTGTTTTCCAGGTACACTAATCCCGCGGGATTAAAGAAGGCCAACTCTGCATTATTAACCACTGCCACGCCGGTATGCCCCATAGCCAGCCCACGCTGACCTTGAAGACTTACCCTATACCCTCCGGCATAGGTTACCGCTGTAGCCAGTATCATCAGGCCAAGTAAAAATAGTCTTTTCATAATTTAATTAGGATTAAATTTAATATGTACTAATATGTACTAGCCAAAATTAGCATAAAATAAGTATTATGCAACAAAAGCCGGTAAATGTTATGCATACATAATAAATTTAGAAAGGTTTTAAACAAAATGAATTACAATCCCATAGAACTCTTTCATATTCTCAGCATGGACCCAATGTCCGGCTCCTTTTATAGTAGAAATTAACGCTTTTGGAAATTGCTTTTTAATAGGATCGTGATCTTCCTGGGTGATATAATTGGATTTTTCACCTCTAATAAATAAGGCTGGACCGGAATATGACAAATCTTCCGGCAATGCTTCACCGATATTTTCGATATTGGCCTTTAAGGAATCAAGATTTAGCTTTAGGGAAAGTTGTTCTTTATTTTTCCAGTAAAGATTCTTTAGGAGGAATAATCTTACTCCGGTTTCGGGAATAAATTTTTCCAGCAAATCCTCGGCATCTCCTCTTGAACTTAGTTTAGCTTCATCCAATTTCGTGAGACCTTCCAGAATTTTCTGATGGTGCGGAGCATAGTATTTAGGGGCAATATCCACAATTATTAGTTTTTCAATCAATTCTTCATTTTGACAGGCCGTAAGCATCGCTGTTTTTCCACCCATTGAATGACCTAGAAGAATAATATTTTCAAGATGATGTGAATTGCAGTACTCTACAATATCCGCCGCCATGAGTTCATAAGAAAATTCCTCACTATGAGGGCTTTTTCCATGATTGCGTTGATCTATTAAATGAACTTCGAAGCCCTGTTTTGAAAATTTCTTACCAAGTGTTTTCCAGTTATCACTCATTCCCAGGAAGCCGTGGAGTATTAGAAAAGGTTTCCCTTCGCCAAGGATAGTAGAATGTAATTTCATCTATTTAAGCAATTTTAAATATCGTTGAATAGTTTTCTCAAGCCCCATATAAAGAGCTTCTGAAATCAAGGCATGACCAATAGACACTTCATCCAGATATGGAACGTTTTCTTTGAAGTATTTTACATTATCCAGCGAAAGATCATGACCGGCATTAATTCCCAGCCCGAGCTCATTCGCGAGTTTTGCACATTTTGTATAGGCCATTGCCGGGTTAGGTTCTCCTTTAGCATAATTTACAGCAAAAGCTTCAGTATAAAGCTCAATCCTGTCGGTTCCGGTTTCAGCAGCACCTTCAATCATTTTTTCCTGAGGGTCTACGAAGATGGAGGTTCTAATGCCATAAGATTTGAATTCCTCGATAACTTCCTGTAAGTAACTTTTATGTTTTATAGTATCCCATCCGGAATTGGAAGTAATAGCATCTTCCGCATCCGGCACCAGGGTGACCTGAGCAGGCAGGACTTTAAGTACAAGATTTTTAAAATCCTGAATGGGTTTACCTTCAATATTGAATTCGGTCTTTAAAATTGGTTTCAACGCACGAACATCTGCATACCTGATATGTCTTTCATCAGGTCGTGGATGCACTGTGATCCCTTCAGCTCCAAATGATTCTATTTTTTGAGCTGCCTCCAGAACATTAGGCACATCCCCGCCCCTGGCATTTCTAAGAGTTGCTATTTTATTGATATTAACACTTAATTTCGTCATTTTCTCTCTGTTTTATTAACAAAAATACAAAGTGTATGCTGCTTCAATGAATATTATTTTGATTAATTTGCATAAAAGGAGAACAGATTATGAGCATGACAGAATACATACTGAATGACGTTGGAATACTGAATGTATCTGAAAATGTTGAAGAGGTTCAAAAACTATTCAATAAGCTCACTTATACCCATCTGCCGGTGGAAAGTGAAGGGAGCTATGTAGGTTGTATTTCAGAAAATGATGTCCGTTGTTTTGATAATGACAAAACTCTGGATGATTACCGCTATGCCCTGGAAGGGTTTTTTGTTAGGGATAGTAATTATTGGCTTGACAGCCTTGAGGCTTTCGCCCAGAATAATTGCAATATTCTTCCTGTATTGGATGAAGAAAGTAAGTATCTCGGGTATATAGAATTAAGCGAGATCATTACTTTATTTAATGAGACTCCATTTCTAAACGAGGCAGGTAATATTTTAGTGGTGGAAAAAGCCTTTAATGACTATTTTTTTAGCGAGATAAGCCAGATCGTTGAGTCTAATAACGCTCATTTACTTGGGGCATTTGTTTCTAAAGTAGAAAATGAAATGGCCCAGATTACTTTAAAAATTAGCCCATCGGGAATGAATGAAATAATACAGGCTTTTAGAAGATATGGCTATATTATTATTTCAGACCATCAGGAAGATACATTTAATAAAAATCTAAAAGACAGATCCAAATACCTGGACAAATACCTGAATATTTAATTCATGAAAATAGGCATTTACGGACAATTTTATCATGCCAACGCTGCACAATATATAGGCCAGTTACTGGAATTACTTAACCAGAAAAATATCGAGGTCCTTATTGAGGAGGATTTCCTGGATCTTATTCATAGCAATAAAACCATAGATAAGGATTACGAGCATTTCAATGCATTTGAAGAACTGGATAATTCTTTCGATTTGTTTTTCTGTATTGGCGGAGACGGTACTATTCTGAAATCTATTAATTACATAAGAAACCTTAACATTCCTATTGTTGGGATCAACACAGGACGGCTTGGTTTTTTAGCCACCATTCAGAAAGAACAAATTTCTGAAACCCTGGATGAAATACTGGAGAAAAAATTCAGTCTTTCCCCCAG
The DNA here is from genome assembly GCA_024635735.1 of Christiangramia sp. GTDB lineage: Bacteria > Bacteroidota > Bacteroidia > Flavobacteriales > Flavobacteriaceae > Christiangramia. The sequence continues at coordinate 9,571 of JAGXII010000074.1, forward strand.
ATCGGTACTCACAATGAAAACAAATCCACGCAATATGGATCCTGTTTTCTCATATATTGCATTGAATGAAATTGCAGTGAGTCGAAAAAATACAACTTCCATGATCACTGTAGATACCTGGCTGGACGACCAGTACCTCACATCTTACTGGGCTGATGGATTAATTGTATCCACCCCTACCGGATCTACCGGATACTCATTAAGCTGTGGTGGCCCGGTAATCACTCCCGATGCAGATTCACTGGTAATCACCCCCATCGCTCCACACAATTTAAATGCACGACCCCTGGTGATAAGAGATCA
>JAGXII010000075.1 GCA_024635735.1 Christiangramia sp.
ATTTAGGTTCTACCTCCGGCCAGCCGTTTTCCCACTTAATCACTTTAATCCCTAATTTTGGCGCTCCGTTATCATGAGCATCATAGGCATGGTAAAACATCAAATCCTTTCCATTAAAATTATAGACACTATTATGGCCCCTACCATACCAGTCTTTATTTCCTTCAAGAATTAAGGTACCTCCACCTTCATTCAACGGAGTACCTTCTTTATCTACATATGGTCCCGTGACATTTTTTGACCTTCCTACCACAACCTTATAGGTACTGTTCTCTCCTCTACAACAGAGATCCCAGGAAAGGAAAAGGTAGTACCAGTCTCCTTTTTTATAAATAAATGGTGCTTCAAGTGCGGCATCTCCAGGACCTGCATCAGGAATATTAAAGCTCCTTTCGCGACGTGCTATGCTATGCCATTCCTGAGGTTGTGCGATCTCCAAAAGATTATCATTTAATTTAACAAGTTTTAATCCGTTCCAGAAGGAGCCGAATGACAGCCAGGGAGTACCTTCTTCATCAATAATCAAATTAGGGTCGATGGCATTCCACATGTCCCGATTAGGAATAGATTGAATCACAATGCCATGATCTACCCAGTTGTAGTTTTCATCCTTAGGATCAAGCGTGGTATTGGTAGCTATACCTATGGCAGAGGTATTCTTTGCAAAAGCCGAAACCGAATAATAGAGATAGTATTTTTCATTATGGAATGAAATATCCGGAGCCCATATATGATTTTCGAAATCGGGAACCACTGCATCTGTCCATTGTGGTTTTTCTGGAAATACAGGTGGTTCTTTTTCCCAGTTTTTAAGGTCTTTTGAACTATAAATTCCAATTCCCCATCCCGTATTATAAAGATAATAGGTATCGTTCTGCTTAATAACCACAGGATCATGCACACGAATGTCCTGGGCTAAGGAATTCTGAGAAATTCCAACAAAAAACATCAGGACGATATATTTTAAATTTTTCATCTTATATTAATTTTTTAGTACTTCAGAAGTCATTATGACTTTTTTCAATGTACCGTCTTCATTATAGTACAGCCGGTCTATACATACTGAACGTCGAAAACTCCCTCCGTTAGGCTGAATACCACCGTTATGATAAATGAAATACGATTTAGCTTTGAAATTGATGATCGCCTGATGATTGGTATTGCTGTTCCCGGCAATCTCATTTAAAATACCTTTATATTCCCATGGTCCTTCGATAGATTTACTCATGGCATATGCAGTTCTTTCAGGAAAACCGTAGGCATAACTCAAATAATACCAGTCCCCATTTTTATGGATCCAGGGTGCTTCGGTAAAACCGGGAAGTTCTACCGAGTGGATAGGCCCGTCTAACTCAATCATATTTTCTTTTAGCTTTGCCCAGTAACACACAGTATTTCCCCAGTAAAGATAGGCCTGACCATTATCTTCAATATAAACTGTTGGATCAATATCATCCCATGAAATATCTGTTTTGGTGGTCATATCATTGGTAATAAGAGCTGAGCCTCTCGCATCTTTAAAAGGTCCCAGAGGGTTATCTGCAACAGCAACTCCAATCGCTTTTCCCGGAGTGTTTTTGTGCTCTACACTTACATACCAGTAAAATTTCCCATCTCTTTCAATGACCTGAGCGGCCCAGGCATCTGCTTTAGCCCAGCTAAAGTCTGATACCTTTAAAGGGACCGGGTGTTCTTTCCAGTTTTTCATATCGGCAGATGAATAAACCAGCCAGTCATTCATCTTATAAAAATGGAAATCATCAGAAGCTTCATCGTGACCGGTATAGAGATAAACTGAATCATTATAAACAAGCGCAGCCGGATCTGCAGTGAATTGATCTTTGATCACGGGATTAAAAAATTCCCTGGTTTGAGACCGAAGCATTCCTGTATTGGTTATAAAAAAAAGGAAGAGGAAGATCTTTTTCATATTATTTTATTTTCATTAATCTAATACCATATATACCAGCTGTTCTGGAACTTTCCATCGCTTCAAAACGAATCGTCAAATTCTTCTTCTTTGTTTCCCTTAATTTCTTCGGAAGGATATAGTCCTTTGTATAGAAAGTATTATCCTTACTTCCGTCCATGTCCTCTTCAGCTAACAGAACATCATTAATAAATATTTTAAAATTTCGATTGCTATCCATTCCAAAATAAGTTACCTGTACTTTGCCAGCGGTATTGTTTTCATCTTGTAACTCATAACTAAACCATCCCGAAGCATCTCTCCAGTGCCTATCTTGATTCACTCCAATATTTGAACCTTCACTTTTAATGAAATGATCAGACTCCGGTTGTTGTTCCCCTGGTGCTACCATATCAACAGTAAGTGCATCCAGCTTTCTTTCTTCCAACTCCACTTCTTTCCTCTTTTTCTCAATTTCAGCAAGACTTTCTGGAGTTTCAACAGGTAAGTAGATTACATATCTTGAATCGTGTATTTTATAAAACGGGATGAATTCAAGATCCTTAAATTTCGAAGGATATAGCATTTCTGAAGCTGAAAACTGAAGTTTAGAATTGCCATCCTGTTTAACAAGTCGTGAAATACTGTCTGGGGTTTTGGTCAAAAAGACAGGAGTCTCAGACAATGGGATTTTCTTTCCTTCAGGAATATGGCCACCTCTACTGCTATCAGCATATATACCTTTCATATCTTCCTCCCCGGTTTTAGCACCAAGAACAACAGGCCCATATAATAAGGCTCTAAAATTTGATCCGTCAGGAAGTGATTCTGAAGAAATATGCATCGGTAATTTTATTTCAACCTTATCACCATCTTTCCAAAGACGTTTAACAGATACATAAGAGCCTGCTTCATTTTGAATATCTAAGGGATTACCATTCACCAAAACTTTAAACTCTCCTTTATTAACCCAGGAAGGATATCTCAGCATCAAATTGAATTCCTGCGGTTGCTCGGTTTCCATTACAAGTGAAGTAGATTGCGCTTCTGGAAATCGAGTTTGCTGAGTTAAGATTAATTTCTTTTCCTCCCATTTTAGCTTAGAAGGAATAAATAGGTTTACATACAAATCATTATCGGTATGAACATAGATGAACTCATTATATTTTCCATGATTTTCCAGCCCCGAACCAACACAACACCAAAAACTCGTTTCCGGTTTTGAATAGACCCTGTAATGTTCGGGTCGCATGGGCGTGAAATATACAAAGCCACCTGTATCAGGTTGCTGGGAAGACAAAATATGGTTATATAGGGCTCTTTCATAATAAGCCGAATATTTTTCATTGGGATTAGCCTGAAATAACTTTTTGGTTAATTTCAGCATATTATAGGTATTGCAGGTTTCGGGACCCTGAATGCTGTTGATCATGGAAGAAAAGTCATCTGCCGGATTAAAATGCTCTCTAACACTGTTACCTCCTATAGCCACGGTACGTTCGTTCACCACATTGTTCCAGAAATAATTTGCAGCCTTGTGGTAGGCTTTATTTCCGTCTATTTCAGAAATTGTCTCAAAACCAATAACTTTTGGAATTTGCGTATTTGCGTGTAGTCCATTGAGCATATCCTGTTCTCTCTCCAGAGGATTCAACAGTTTTTTCTGCGAAAACCTATAAGCTAAGTCGAGGTATTTCTTATCTCCGGTAATGCGCGCAACATTGGCGAATACTTCATTTAATCCGCCGTGTTCCGAAACCAGTAATTCCTGGATCTGTTCGTTAGACAGCTCAGATGTTTCATCGATCATCCAGTCTGTAAAATCGATGAGCATATTTTTAGCTACTTCTAATCCTGCAATTTGATAAGCATCCCTTAATCCTGCGTAGGTCTTATGAATATTATATAATGGTACCCATCGATCATTAAGGCTAAAACTACCGGAATTTATTTTTCCTTCTGAAATCTCTTTCCATAATTCCTTACTGCCCGGCACTCCTCCTATATAACCATTCCCATTTGCTTCCTGGACTCTCTTTAACTCACTCAACATATATTTTAACCGGGTAAGGGCTTCTTTATCTCCAGTAGAGGCATACATTTGGGCTAAAGCTGTTAGATAATGACCTGCAATATGCCCGTTGAGCCCGGTATTTTCCCAGTTCGAATAATTTTTTTCTTTAGGTTCCAGGCCAGCTTCCATTAAGAATGGTGCCAATAAACGATCGGGATCCAACTTCATCATATAATGAAGATCGGTGACCATGGCTTCGCGAAACGGACTCTCCTTTAACTGGACATCATTCAGGTCAAATAGTTTTATTTTTTCATTTTGAGCAACGACAAAATTAAAACTCAAAAGGGCTATTATAAATATACCGTATTCTGAAAACCGTATTCTCATGCTTATTCAGAATTAATTATTACTAATTTTTTTACCCCAAATAGCCGTGCCGTCATTATTCAAACCGGTTAATAAAATGGTTGAATCAATATTATTCTCCCAATCTCTTCCCTGTTCTACATATAATTTATCTTGAAACCCGTTACCCCAATTTAATGTTAACCAGGGAGCATTATAATTCCAGGAATTATTATCATCTCCATTAATAGAACCATCTTCATTAAGTGCAAGATTAATTGAAGTTTGAAAATCAGGTGAATTTTGTTCCTCGGCATATCCAGGAACTACTGTATATCCCAGAATGATCTGTTCATAATTTCCAACCAGATCGTTTTCTGAAATTGAAGCCTGTTCTACATCAGCATACCTTTCAGGAGAAACTACAGGCCATCCATCTTCTGTCCAGTGCATTTTACGTACATGCATTACCATAAAAAACTTATTCTCCCCTGGTCTGCCCTGATGAGCAATATAATATTGCCCGCTTCCGTCAGAAAAAACGGTGGGATGTGAAACCCCCTGCCATCCTGAATGTCCATCAAACTTATACGGAGCCAGGATCATTGGCACATTATCGGTTTCATTATTCAGATTTTCACCATTGAAATCAACAAAAGGTCCATTCGGCGATTCACTTCTACCTACTCGTACATTATATTTTGTTTCCAGCCAGTCATAAGCAATGAACATATAATATTTACCTTCTGCCTCATTGTAAATCACTTCCGGCCCTTCAATATTTCCATTTATCTTATTACCTGTAAATCCCCGTTGGGCCACACGAACTCCCTTATCCCCAGGATTTGCAGCTAGACCTGTAGCAGGATTCAGTTTCAAAGCATAAATACCATCCCAGGCTGAACCATAATAAAACCAGTGCTCTCCTGAAGGGGTAATTACCACTGTAGGATCTATCGCATTGGTTTGCCTTGTATTATCGGCCTGCGAAGTAACCACGATGTCTTTTTCGGTCCATGGACCAGCCGGAGAACTTGAAGTTGCCATACCAATTACACTAAGTCTGGGAGTAGGACTGCTTAACGAATAGTACAACCTATATTCATTTCCGACTTTTATTGCTTCCGGAGCCCAGAGTGATTGAAAAGGTTCTCCTCCTTTTGATTTTATAAACAGGCTGCCTTTCATTGGTAACCCGTCGAAAACCCAACCTACAAATATCCATTTTATGAGATTGATAGATTTTCTTATCTGGATCCCAGGTCTTATTTCAGAGCCAAAGGAAACATCTGTACTGTAACTGTAATAGGTGTCTCCTGATTTGATGATCGAAGGATCATGAGTATTGTATAAGCCCCAGTTATAAACATTATCAGCACCTGCAACATCGTAATAGGTATCAGTAATTGCAGAAAAATTGATGGAAGTATTGGGAGTTTCCTCCTCTTCACCTCCCTGTTCCTCTTTCGAAACCGGATCCGGACCTTCTGAGGGATCATCTTTACTACAAGAACTTGCCGTGAAGATAATTACCGAAAACAACCCTATCAATATTAATCTGCTCATCCGGATCATTTTTAAAAATTAATTCTCTGAAAATACAATTACTGAAAAAGGAGGTAGTTCAACCTCAAGTTTTCCTTTTTTCAATTTAAAGTCTTTAAACTCCTCAGGAAGAATATTTTTAGGATTGTCAAACGTGTTATGATCCTGAAGTTTTTTTGAAGTAAGAATTTCTGCAGTAAGATTATTTAAATCAAGTGCTGAAAGATCCAGTTCTATCTTATTCTTTTTAGAAGCGTCAATATTAACCAGTGATACATGAATTTTACCTTCTTTAGATCTTGAAGCCGAAACAGAGATCGCAGGTAGTTTTTCTCCCTCGAATTCATAATCTGCACCATTAAGTTCTATAGGTATAAGCTCGGCATCCTGGTGAACTTTATACATTTTAAGTACGTAATAAGTTGGAGTTAGAATCATATTAGGGCCATCTGTAAGCGCTACGGCCTGTAGTACGTTAACCGTTTGTGCAAGATTTGCCATTTTCACACGATCACTGTGATTATTAAAAATATTAAGTGTTGCGCCTGCGATCATTGCATCACGCATAGTATTCTGCTGATATAGAAATCCCGGATTTGTACCCTCTTCCACGTCATACCAACCACC
>JAGXII010000076.1 GCA_024635735.1 Christiangramia sp.
ACAAGAGGAGAGAGAATCCTGATCACATTTTTAAAAGTTCCGGCGCTTAAAAGGATAAGGCCATCTTCTGCGCATCCCTTAACAATTTTATCGCAAAGTTCGGTGTCCGGTTTACCAGGATCGTTATCCTTGACAAATTCAATTCCTATCATCGCTCCTATACCTCGTACATCACCGATACTTGGATTTTCCTCCTGAAGATTTTTCATTCGGTCAGTAACTATTTTACCTATCTGCATTGCCCTTTCGTTCAGGTTGAAATCTTTCATGTACTGAATAGTTGCCAGTGCAGCCGCGCAACAAACGGGACTACCAATATAGGTTCCCCCAATTGTCCCGGGAGCTGCCGCATCCATTATTTCTGCCTTACCAAGAACCGCTGCTATCGGTAAACCAGATCCCAGTGACTTCGCATAAGTGCTTAGATCGGGCTGCACATTATAATGCTGCCAGCTTGCCCAATGTCCAGTACGGCAAAAGCCACTCTGGATTTCATCCATGATCAACAAAACGCCATGTTCATCACAAAAGGAGCGCAATCCTTCCAGATATCTTTGAGGCACAGGATTAAAACCTCCCTCGCCCTGAATGGGTTCAATTATAATAGCGGCTACGGTATTGACATCTACCAAACTGTGAGCACTTTCCCGAAGGCGTGTGAGTTCGGTATCAATAAAATCATCCATCTTCTGTGTTCCACTGTACTTATAGAAATTAGGAAAAGGAATTCGATAAACCTCCGGCGCAAAAGGCCCCGAAGAAAATTTATAATTCACTTTACTGGTAAGGCTCATCCCCATAAGGGTCCGCCCATGATAAGCTTCTGTATAACATAATACCGCCGGCCTTTTAGTTGCCTGCCGGGCGATCTTAATGGCATTTTCTACCGCTTCTGCTCCGGTGCTTATAAGCATCGCCTTGGTTTTCTCCCCATGCGGAAGGATCTCGGCCAGCTCCTCGCAAAGTTTTATATATGGTTCATATGTTACTACATTAAAGCTGGTGTGCAGATATTTTCCGGCCTGCTCACGAATAGCTTCTACCACAGGTTCCGGACAATGCCCTGCGTTTACTACGCCAATGCCTCCGGCAAAATCTATGAGTTCCCGGCCATCAACATCGGTTATAATTGCACCTTTGGCCTCTTTAACGGTGGCTGTATTGAAAACCCCAACTCCGTTGGCTACTATATTTTTTCTTCTCTCAAGAAGTTCTTGTGATTGGCTTATTTGGTCGTTCATGCTAATGAGAAACTTGTTAAAATTTTAAATATTTTTTTTGGAAATTATTAATGGGAAGCCAAATATCACTATTATAAGCTATGATTTTAAGGTAAATTATTCCCTTTTTAATATACAGATTTTTCTCGTATCCCCTATTATATTTTAATTTACTTAACAATTGGGTGGTTTCTTATCGGAAGAGATTGGAAGATTATGATGATAATTCGGAGTTCAGTTTCATTTTTCTCTTTCCGTACCACATTTTAGCGAGCCTTGCCTTTCAGAAATTCAGGCGAAATGCAAAGAGTGAAGCCACCGCATACACGGAAGTTCAAATAATGAGACTGCGTTAGTCTCTATGCTCCCTCACAGTGACGCTTATATTTAAAATTAGTGGATCCCAATTCACCCTTCCAAACTCAATACAGAAGGTCTTTGCGAGCGAAGTGAAGCGAAGTGAAGCGAAGTGAAGCGAAGTGAAGCGAAGCAATCTCAGCTTTGCACTAACCTACCTGAGATTGCTTCAGTCGCTGTGCTTCTTAGAAGTGACAATGTTTCTGGACAATAGCCGATGGACTGCAGACTCTGATCTAAAAACTCCGAACTAAAAACTTAAAAACTATAAACTAATCAAAGTACTCTGCTTCACTTTATTGATGGTGAAAATACTCTTGGTACTTCCAATATGGTCCAAAGTGGTAAGTTTCGTCACCATAAATTCACGATAAGCATCCATGTCTTTTACAAGAACCTTTAGAATATAATCATAGTCCCCGCTTACGTGAAGGCATTCGATAACTTCAGGCAGGCTGGTCACTTCCTTTTCAAATTGAGTAAGAAAATCTTTTTTATGCTGAATGAGTTTTATCTGGCAAAGGACCATAAATCCCTTTTCAACTTTTTCAGGATTTATGAGGGCGACATATTTTGAAATAACCCCTTCCCTTTCCAGTTTACGGATTCTTTCGTAAACAGCGGTAACCGAAAGTCCGAGATCATTAGAAATCTCTTTGTTCGTCTTTTTACTATCCTCCTGAAGATGCTGCAGGATCTTCTTATCCAGGCTATCAAGTTTCATAAAAATTATTTTTCTATTTCTAACCAATAATTTAATCAAAAATAGATTTAAAATCCTACATTTTGATATTTAATAGATTTATTTACTAAAAATGATATTCCTCATTGTTTTTTTCACTGAATCCTTAGAGTTTTGATTATACAAAACACTTTGAGAGTAAAAAAAACAGACTATCATGAAATATAAACCTGCAGATCGCATTCAGGATTTACAATACTTTGGAGAGTTTGGCGGAGTGAATCCTTCAATTTCAGACTCCTCAACTTATACATTTCTATCAGCAAAGACGATGTTCGACACTTTTGAGGGAAATGCCGAAGGTTGTTACCTATACTCACGACACTCCTCTCCTTCAAATCTTTACCTGGGTGAAGCCCTGGCTGCAATGGAAGGAACCGAAACAGCCAATGTTTTTGGATCGGGAATGGGTGCCATTACTGCTACTTTAATGCAGTTATGTAAGGCAGGCGACCATATTGTTTGTAGCAGAACTATTTATGGAGGAACCTATGCTTTTCTTAAAAATTTCGCGCCACAACTGGGTATAGAAACCACTTTTATAGATATAACTAAAAATGAAGTCGTTGAGGCTGCCGTGAAAAAAAACACCAAAGTGATCTACTGTGAAAGTGTAAGCAATCCTTTACTTGAAATCGCCGATTTAAAGTCTCTGTCGCAAATTTCAAAGAATCATAACCTTCAGTTAGTGGTTGACAACACATTTTCACCTTTGTCTATAAGTCCGGCAAAACTTGGCGCAGATATAGTTATTCACAGTCTTACCAAATTCATTAACGGCAGTAGCGACACTGTTGGAGGTGTTGTTTGCGGAACGAAGGATTTCATTAATGCTTTAAGAAATGTAAATGATGGCGCGGCTATGTTATTTGGTTCTACCATGGATAGCCTGAGAGCTTCTTCTATTCTGAAAAATCTCAGAACACTTCATATTCGCATGAAACAACATAGTAAAAATGCCATGCATCTGGCAGAAAAGTTTCAGGAAGACGGATTTAAAACCGTTTATCCGGGACTGGAATCTCATCCCGGAAATCAACTTTTCAAAACTATGATGAATGAAGATTATGGTTTCGGCGGAATGCTTACCATAGATGTTGGTTCATTAGATAAAGCGAATGAACTTATGGAGTTGATGCAGGAACGCAATCTTGGATACCTTGCAGTAAGCCTTGGATTCTATAAAACTCTATTTAGCGCACCAGGAACTTCAACATCTTCTGAAATTCCTGAAGAGGAACAAAACGAAATGGGATTGAGCGATGGTTTGATTAGATTTTCTATTGGACTGGATAATGATATTTCAAGAACTTATAACCATATGAAAGAATGTATGGAAGAAGTTGGGGTTCTTCCTACTGAAATGGTGTAAAATTTTGCAGGATTAAGCCGAAAGTCGTAAAATTACGATCAGAAAAAAATGATCAATATTAACGACTGGTTTTAAAATTATGGGCCTCACGGTAAATCTGACCTCAATCAGATTTACCGTGAGGCTTTATTTTTACCGAATATAAAGCTCTAAAACTGAATGGAAAATTCTACTGCTAATCCTGAAAATGAACCGATAATTAAGAATAAAGAGTTGAATATATGGGAAGCGCTAATCCCTGTTTTTGCTCTTATTGGCATGCTTGCATTTAATGTATGGGTTTACGGGGATGATGCGTTAAGTGGATCCAATCAGTTCATTTTATTAATGGGAGGAGCCGTAGCCGCTATCGTGGGTTATTTTAATAAGGTGAAATTTGATGATATGATCGATGAAGTAGCTAACAATATCCATAGTACGGCCGGGGCGATCCTTATTCTTTTGATGGTGGGGGCACTGGCAGGAACATGGCTTATTAGCGGTATTATTCCCACGATGATATATTACGGACTTCAGATCCTGAATCCAACCATATTTCTTGCCGCAACGGTGATTATCTGTTCCATTATTTCCATAGCTACCGGAAGTAGCTGGACCACTTCAGCTACGGTGGGTATTGCATTGATAGGTATTGCAAATGCACTGGGTATTTCGTTAGGAATGACCGCTGGTGCAATCCTTTCCGGGGCCTATTTTGGGGATAAAATGTCTCCATTAAGTGATACCACTAACCTGGCACCTGCAATGGCTGGAACCGATCTTTTTACGCATATTAAGTACATGGCGATTACCACTGTCCCAACAATAACTGTAACCATTATCATTTTTATTATCATTGGCCTTAACCTGGATCCGCATGGAACTACCGATACCACATCCATTCTTAATTCTATAGAATCGGCTTTTAATATCAGCCCCTGGTTATTTATTGTTCCGGCGCTGGTTATTTTTCTTATCGTAAAGAAAACTTCTCCACTGGTAGCACTTTTAATTGGAACCCTGTTGGGAGGCATTGCTGCTCTTATCATGCAACCGGATGTTGTAAGGGCTGTTACCGGAGCAGATGAACTCAATTTTATAAGTGGTTATAAGGGTATAATGAATGCAATAACTGTAGATACTGCTGTTGAAACAGATTCTCAGGCCCTGAATGACCTTTTCGCTTCTAGCGGAATGGCCGGCATGCTTGGAACTATCTGGCTGATTATTTGTGCCATGGTATTTGGTGGAATTATGGAAGCCATTGGAGCCCTGTCCAGAATCAGTAATGCTTTACTAAATATGTTCCATACGGTATTTGGCCTTTTTGCCAGTACAGTTTTTAGCTGTCTTGCACTGAACGTTACTGCTTCAGATCAATATCTTGCAATTGTGGTTCCTGGAAAAATGTTTGCCAAAGCCTATCGGGAAAAAGGACTGGCTCCCGAAAATCTTAGCCGTACACTGGAAGATTCCGGTACCGTAACTTCTGTGCTCGTGCCTTGGAATACCTGCGGTGCTTACCATAGTGGTGTTCTTGGAGTGCCAACTCTCTCTTATATAGGTTATTCCTTCTTTAATTATCTGAGTCCATTCATGACGTTATTATACGCCGCGTTAAATATTAAAATTAAAAGACTCGCCGAAAAAAAAGAATAAGAATCCTGCATGCTTAGCGCTAAAAAACTGAGGATCTACGAATTATAGATTCCACTTATTCCGAATACAATTAAGCATAGTCAAAACCTATTAAACAATAAGGTTTAAAAATTTTTCATGCTTTGAAAAAAGTATCTGATGGCTAAATTTGCGCCCAGAAAAAGAGAAAAATTTAATTTTTAAATAATCTAATAATATGGCTTTAGTAGGGAAAAAATTTCCAAATCTTAGCGTAGATGCTATGAATGAAATGGGAGATACTTTCAAATTAAATGTGATGGAAGAAGCTCAGAAAAACAACAAAAAAGTATTGCTTTTCTGGTACCCGAAAGATTTCACCTTTGTTTGCCCTACAGAACTACATGCTTTTCAAAAAGCTCTTGATGAATTTGAAAAAAGGAATGGAATGGTTATCGGAGCATCTTGCGATACTCCAGAAGTTCATTTCGCATGGTTAAATACCCCAAAAGATAATGGTGGTATTGAAGGCGTTACTTATCCAATACTTGCAGATTCAAATCGTAACCTAAGTTCAAGACTCGACATCCTTGATATCACGAACGAATCTTATGATGAGGAGACCGGTGCTTTAACTGTTGAAGGGGACAACGTGACTTACCGCGCAACCTATTTAATCGACGAAGAAGGAACTGTATTCCACGAAGGTATTAACCATATGCCACTTGGAAGAAACGTAAATGAATTCCTAAGATTAATTGATGCCTACACTCACGTTCAGGAAAAAGGAGAAGTTTGTCCTGCAAACTGGGAAGAAGGTAAAGA
>JAGXII010000077.1 GCA_024635735.1 Christiangramia sp.
ATTAAGGCCTGCATAGATATCTGAGTTTCTAAATTCAGGAAGAATAATACTTTCAATAATTTCTTTGGTTTTGGCGTCGGTAAGATATTCTTCCAGTCCATACCCTGTAGTGATCCAGATCTTACGGTCTTCCTTAGCTACCAGAATAAGTAATCCATTGTCTTTTTTACTCTGTCCAATTCCCCATTCATGTGCCCAGTGAGCAGCATAAGTGCCCTCGTATTCTCCTTCCAGAGAATTTATTGTGACAATTACAATCTGGGTAGAAGTGGTATCGGCATAATTTATAAGCTTTTGTTTCAGCCGGTTTTCTTCGGCCGGTGCAAGCATATCTGCCGAGTCGTATACACTGGTTTGCTCAGATGGTTTTTTAGGAATATCCCGTTGCGCCAGAGCCGTGACTCCGGTTAATAATATAAGTAGAAATAGTATTCGTTTGATAAGCTTATGCTTTTGAAATTTGATCGGATAGTTCGTTCGTATCATCTTCATCCCATGGGAAATGCTTTTGAAGTTGCTCACCTGCTTTCAGGATTCCGGCTACAAGGCCATCCTTAAAATTACCTTTTTTGAAATGTGATACCATTAAATCTTTGGTGCTTTCCCAGAAATCATCTGAGACAACATCGTTGATGCCTTTATCACCGTAGATAACAAAATTCCTGTCTTCTACTGCAACATAGATCAGTACGCCATTATCCTGCTTGGTGTTGTCCATTTTCAGCATATGAAATACTTCCATGGCTCGTTCGAAAATATCAGTATCGCCATAGCTGGGTTCAAGGTGAACCCTTATTTCACCAGAGGTAGTCTTTTCGGCTTTCCTGATAGCCTCAACGATCTCTTTCTCTTCTTCTTTGCTTAGGAATGCTTCAGGTTTTGTCATCTCTTAAAAATCGAATTCTACATCAGGAGCGTCCTCTGCGCCTTCGTCTGCCTCGAATCCTTCCATTTCCTCAAATCCAAAGATGGATGCGGTGATGTTACCTGGAAATTTCCGTCTTGTTTTTTCATAAGATGCAACCGCTTCGTTGAAGCGATCACGTGTTACGTTGATTCTGTTTTCTGTTCCTTCCAGTTGTGATTGTAACTGTAGGAAATTCTGGTTAGCCTTTAATTCAGGATACCTTTCTACGGTGACTAACAGTCTGGAAAGGGCTGAGGTTACACCTTGTTGAGCTTCCTGGTATTGCTGGATCTGTGAAGCATTTAAATTGCTGGCATCTACATTTACAGAGGTTGCTTTTGCTCTGGCTTCAATAACATCTGTTAGGGTTCCTCTTTCAAAATCGGCAGCACCCTGTACGGTTTTCACAAGATTACCAATAAGGTCGTTCCTTCCTTGATAGGAACTTTCCACATTGTTCCAGGCTTTTTCAGCGTCGGTCTGTTTGTCCACCAAACTATTATAAGGGGAAACAATCAATATGATTATAACCATTATAATTCCTATTGGGATTAACCACTTTTTTATTTTTACAACTGATTTTTAAGATTGACTAGTTCTGCTTTAATACTTTCCAACTTACGAATTATTTCGAAGTTGCTAAGTGTTTTTTGTTTTTCTGCTGTAAGATGAATTTTCGCCCCTTCCAGGGTGAAACCGCGTACTTTTACCAGGTGGTAGATTAATTCAAGGTTCCTGATATCTTCCGGCGTGAATTTACGGTTTCCTTTGGCGTTCTTCTTTGGTTTAATAACGTCGAATTCCTTCTCCCAAAATCTGATGAGGGAAGTGTTCACCTCAAAAGCACCGGCTACTTCGCCAATACTGTAATAACGTTTTTCAGGAAGGTTGATGCGCATTAATCAAGCGATTGATTTTCTCTTTGAGATTTTTCAAGAATTTCTCCAAATTCCTCAGGAGATAGATTGCCATAATAGAAGTTAATAGGATTTATTCTTTGATCATCTTTAAAGATCTCATAATGCAAATGAGGTCCTTCAGATCTGCCTGTGCTTCCCACAAATCCAATAACGTCACCGCGTTTAACTTTCTGTCCACGCCTAACATTGTATTTGTATAAATGTCCATACAGGCTGGTGTAGCCATAGCCGTGATCTATTCTAATATGATTTCCGTAACCTGTGGACCGGTTATCTGCTCTAATCACTCGGCCATCTCCTGTTGCATACACCGGAGTTCCTCGGGGAGCCGTGAAATCCATTCCATAATGGAATTTTTTTACTTTGGTGAAAGGGTCGGTACGCCATCCATATCCTGAAGCAATCCTGCTTAGATCTTCATTGGCTACAGGCTGTATGGCAGGAATAGCTTCCAGAAGCGCTTCTTTTTCTTTTGCGAGTTTTGCTACTTCGTCAAGAGATTTAGACTGCACTACCAGACGTTTAGTTAAGATATCCATTCTCTTGGAAGTCTCAACGATTAGTTTACTGTTGTCAAAACCTTCCAGGTCCTTGTAACGGTTTATACCACCAAAACCAGCCTTTCTCTGCTCTTCTGGAATAGGATTTGCCTCAAAATAAAGACGGTAGATATTGTTGTCCCTGTCTTCGATATTAGCCATAACATCCTGTATCTGGTCCATCTTTTTATTCAGAAGACCATATTGGAGTTTCATATTATGAAGTTCCCTCTTCAGAGCTTTTTCTTTGGGTGTTTCAATTTGCGGGATATTCAGGTATATAACAAGGAGAATAAACCCGGCAAGGAAACAGCCGGTTATACTAAGCAGAATGATGCCTAATTTTCTACTTTTTTTTTGCTCGATTTTCTTGTAAGAAAGGGTCTCGCTATCGTAATAATATTTAACCTTCGACATGAGTTAAATTTATGCTATTTTTGCGTCTCGAAACGGCTCAAATACCGTGCAAACTAGTACGGTAAACGAACAAATATATGAATTGTTTTGCCGTCGTCATAATTTAATGAAATTTGCAAGAAAATAACTGCATGAAGTCACAGGAGATACGTAAACAGTTTCTGGAATTTTTCAAATCGAAGTCTCACAGCATTGTTCCTTCAGCGCCAATGGTGATCAAAGACGATCCTACGCTAATGTTTACCAACGCGGGAATGAATCAGTTTAAGGAATTCTTCCTTGGAAATTCGACGCCAAAAAACAGCCGCGTTACAGATACTCAAAAATGCCTGCGCGTAAGTGGAAAGCATAACGATCTGGAAGAAGTAGGACATGATACCTATCATCATACGATGTTTGAAATGCTTGGAAACTGGAGTTTTGGGGATTATTTCAAAAAGGAAGCCATTCACTGGGCCTGGGAACTGCTTACCGAAGTTTATAAAATAGATCCTGAAATGCTGTACGTGTCGGTATTTGAAGGGAGTGAAGATAAAGATAATTTAGGGCTGGATACTGAAGCCCTGGAGCTTTGGAAAGAAATTGTACCGGAGGAGAGAATTATTTACGGAAACAAGAAAGACAATTTCTGGGAAATGGGTGATCAGGGACCTTGCGGGCCATGTTCTGAAATCCATATAGATATACGTACAGAAGAAGAAAGAGCTAAAGTTCCCGGTAGAGACCTTGTAAATCAGGATCATCCGCAGGTGGTGGAAATATGGAACCTGGTTTTTATGCAGTATAACCGAAAAGCCAATGGTGATCTTGAAGGCCTTCCGGCGAAACATATAGATACAGGAATGGGATTTGAACGCCTGTGCATGGTTTTACAGGATAAAAAGTCCAGCTACGATACAGATGTATTTACTCCCCTTATTTCTGAAATTGAAAAGATTAGCGATAAAACTTATGGAGACGCTGAAGACACAGATATTGCGATGCGTGTAATTGCCGATCATGTGCGAGCGGTGGCTTTTTCTATTGCAGATGGACAATTGCCAAGTAATACCGGCGCCGGTTATGTGATAAGAAGAATTTTAAGAAGGGCTATCCGGTATGGATTTACATTTCTAAATACCAAAGAACCTTTTATTTATAAACTGACTTCTACTTTGAGTGACCAAATGGGAAGTGCCTTCCCTGAACTGAAATCTCAAAAGGAGTTAATAGAAAATGTAATCAGGGAAGAGGAAGCTTCATTTTTAAGAACTCTTGAGCAGGGACTTGTTTTGCTGGAGAATCTTATGAAGGAGTCTGCTGATAAAAAAATATCAGGAGAAAAGGCTTTTGAACTATATGATACTTATGGGTTCCCAATAGATCTTACCTCCCTCATCTTAAGAGAGAATGGTTACGAGTTGGATGAACAGGGTTTTGAAGCTGAACTAAAAAAGCAAAAAGACAGATCCCGAAGTGCTACTCAGATTAGTGCAGGAGACTGGATAGAGTTGAAGAATGTCGATGACGAAGCCGCCTTTATTGGTTACGATAATCTGGAAGCTGATGTTAAGATCGCTCGATACCGAAAAGTGGAATCAAAGAAAAAAGGCGAGATGTATCAGATAGTCCTGACTCAAACTCCTTTCTATCCGGAAGGTGGAGGACAGGTTGGCGATAAAGGCCTTCTTATATCTTCTGAAGGAGAAGAGATTGTAATAACAGACACCAAAAAGGAAAATAATCTTATCGTTCATTTTAGTAAAAAGATTCCGCTAAATCCTGAAGCAGAATTTAAGGCGATCGTGAATACTACTGCAAGATCGAGCACTGCGGCGAACCATTCGGCTACACACCTCCTACATCAGGCGCTGAGGAGTATTTTAGGTACTCATGTAGAACAGAAAGGTTCGATGGTACAGAGTGATTATTTAAGGTTTGATTTTTCTCATTTCAGCAAAGTATCTTCTGAAGAGCTTGAAAAGGTAGAGGCTTATGTAAACGCACGTATCAAGGAGCAATTAAAACTTGAGGAGCAGCGCAATTTAAAATATCAGGAAGCTTTAGATCAGGGTGCTATTGCTTTATTTGGAGAAAAGTTTGGAGACGCGGTAAGAGCTATTCGTTTTGGTGAATCAATGGAATTATGTGGAGGAACGCATGTGCAGAATACCGCAGACATCTGGTATTTTAAAATAACCGGAGAATCTGCTGTGGCTTCCGGAATACGAAGAATTGAAGCGATCACGGGTCCTGCTGCCATGGAATATTTTGAAGAACAGGCAAGTATACTTAAAGAGATTAAAAGCAGCCTTAAGAATGCGAACGATCCTGTAAAGGCGGTGAATAGTCTTCAGGAAGAAAACACAGAATTAAAGAAACAGGTAGAAGGCTTATTAAAGGCTAAAGCGAAAAACCTGAAAGCTGACCTTAAAAGTGAAATTAAGAATGTAAACGGAGTGAACTTTCTTTCCAAGAAAGTAGATTTGGATGCCGGCGGGCTTAAAGATCTGGCA
>JAGXII010000078.1 GCA_024635735.1 Christiangramia sp.
CCTTAAGGGTAATGTTTGCATTGTATACCACCTCATTGATAAGACGCTTAAGCCCGAAAGAGGAATATCTATATTGACCTTTACCCGTATCCAGACGTTCGATGGAAAGAAAATCATTTAAAATATTATTAAGGTAATGCACCTTATTGCGAATGGTCACCAGGTGTTTTGCTCTTTTATCCTGATTGTCTTCCCTGGTGTATTTTTCAATAAGCGTGGCTGAAGTAAGTATTCCGCTTAAAGGTGTTTTAAATTCATGAGAAACAAGAGAAAGAAATTTAGTTTTTAATTCATTGAGTTCTTTTTCTTTCTGTAACGCCTCTGTTATTCTCTTTTCGGCCTTCTTACGTTTTTTGATCTCATCTTCCAGCTCAAGGTTTAAATCCTGTAATTCATGAACAGTCTGTCTTAGTTCAGAGGTTCTTTTTTTAATTTTCTCCTCCAGTTGTGTGTTAAGCTCATGGATCTGTCGCTGGGTTTTCTTTCGTATGGTAATATCAATCACAAGGGACATCACAAAATCCTTTCCGTTCATTTTAAAAGGATTAAGACCTGCTTCTACAGGAAATAAACCCCCGTTCTTTTTAACCCCAAAAAGATCCCGACCGTGACCCATCTGGCGTTTTTCGCTTTTTTCAAGAAAATTATTGAAATGGTGATGATGGTTATGGTGATATTTTTTAGGAATAAGAATATCCAGGTGTTGTTCTATAAGCTCTCCTTTGTCATAGCCAAACATTTCTTCTGCGGCCGTGTTTGCAGCTACCACAATTTGATCTGAATTCACCACAATGATCCCTTCAGAAGCTGCCTGGAAAAGAACATTAAAAATATTTCTATTGTTCTTAAAAGATTTCTGCAAATTCAAATACTTTTATTTAGGTTTTTCTTAGCGAATTTAAAGGTAAACAATTTAGGAAAAATGGAGATTTAGAATTCTAAAAAAGAAATTGATTTATTCACTGCCAATTGGATGGTCTTCATAAAAGTCATCAAAGGTTTTATTAGTACTGTATTTATCAGTTAAAACCTTATAAACAGAAAGGATAAGAAATAACTGCCCGGCACATACAAGATAGAACACTACCGGAAATGAAAAATCAAGAGAAGAAAATATACTAACCAGAATAAGTATAAATGTGGTAACACCCAAATAGAAAACTCCTGAAAATTTCATAACTTCATTTTTACTGAAGTTAATAAAAAATAGAAATATTTATCTTAAAATTTCTTCAAATTTCACCATTTGAGGCTGGTTCAAAAGAATAATATAAATGATAAGTATCATATTTTAAGCCCGGTAACCTGTGTAAATTTGAGATGTAAAACTTACGTTATGAAAAGGATATTAGTACCGGTAGATTTCTCTAAATATTCAGAATATGCTTTGGAAGTCGCTGCGGCGATCGCAAAAAAAGAAACCGCAGAGATCGTTGTAGTCCACATGATGGGGTTTAAAGACTCCTTACTTACCAGAGACCAGTCCAGGGAACTTATCAACGGGCTGAATTACATGCAACTTACCAAAGAGAAATTTCAGAAATTTTTAAATAAAGACTATCTCGAAAATATTGTAGTACACGATACCATTCGTAATTATAAGGTGTTTAGTGAACTTAACGAGGTGGCCAAAGAATGGAAAGCCGAATTTATTGTTATGGGCTCTCATGGTCTTACCGGCGTAAAAGATGCGGTAGTAGGTTCTAATACCGAGAAAGTTGTTAGAACTTCTGATATTCCAGTGCTGGTCGTAAAGAAACAGCTGAAGAATTTTAAAATTTCCCAGGCTGTTTTTGTCACAAATTTTGACAGTAAATTTATTCCCTCATATCAGGAAGCACAAAAATTTCTACGCTATTTTTCCTGTGATCCCAAACTGCTCTACGTAAATCTGCCAGAGAAATTCATGAGCACCCTGGAAATGGAGGCGAAATCTGCTAAATTCCTTACGGAAGCAGGTATTACCAATCCCGCTATCCTGGAAAAAGTAACCTATTATTGTGACTATACCCTTGAAAGTGGAATCGACCATTATTGTGAAGAAAGAGATATAGACCTCATTATACTTCCTACTCATGGAAGAAAAGGGCTGTCACATTTCTTCTACGGAAGTGTTGGAGAAAATGTCGCGAACAATGCGCGTATTCCGGTTCTAACTATGAAGATAAAAGAAGAAGATTAGATAATTCCCAGTGCGATCTCAATCATATTATTAAAACTCCTTTCCCTTTGATTTGAAGTAGTTTCTTCTTTAGTGATAAGGGAATCTGAGATTGTAAGTATACTTAATGCCTTAGCTCCATATTTTGAAGCTATGGTATATAAACCGGCGGTTTCCATCTCTACACACAACACACCATATTTTCCCCATTTTTTATAGTAATTATCATCATCGTCGTAAAATTGATCTGAAGTAAGGACACTCCCTGCCCTGAAATCTATATTATTTGCCGAAGCAAAATCGGTTGCTTTTTTAAACAACTCATAATTGGCAGTGGGAGAATAAGCAGCTTCTCCAAAAACAGATTTATTAAAACCGGAATCGGTAGAAGCCGACATGGCGATCACAACTTCCAGCAAACCAATATTCTTTTGAAATGAACCGGCGCTTCCCACGCGAATAAGGTTTTTAACCCCGTATTCTCTAATTAGCTCATTACAATATATTAAGGTTGAAGGCACTCCCATACCGGTTCCCTGTACAGAAACTTTTTTCCCTTTATAGGTACCCGTAAATCCCAGCATTCCTCTTATATTATTATAACAAACCGGATTTTCAAGATAGGTTTCAGCGATCCATTTTGCACGCAAAGGATCTCCGGGAAGCAGCACAGAATCGGCTATTTCCCCTTTTTTAGCTTCTATATGAACACTCATGGCCCTTAATTTTCTGAAATGATTTTTATTCCTGAAGAAGTACCAATACGGTCTACGCCCAGGTCTATATATTCTTTTGCGGTTTTTGCATCCCTTATCCCGCCGGAAGCCTTGATCTTCATTTTATCACCAAGTACACTTTTCATTATTCTAACGTCTTCCATACTTGCTCCACGGGTACCAAAACCGGTAGAGGTTTTAACAAAATCGGCATTAGCTTTTGAGGCGATTTTGCAGGCTTTTCTTATTTCCTCTTCTGTAAGGTAACAGGTTTCAAGTATCACTTTTAAGACCATGTCTCCAATCGCCGCTTTAATATCTCCAATCTCCTTCTGGACCTGCTCGTAAGAACCATCCTTAAGATATCCTATATTAATTACCATATCTATCTCATCGGCACCATCGGATACCGCCTGGCCTGCCTCTGTAATTTTTGCTTTCGAACTACAGGCGCCCAATGGGAATCCAACCGTTGCGGCTAATTTTACCTCAGAATTTCTAAGTTGCTCTTTCGCGAAATTTACATAACACGAATTCACACAAACAGCATAAAATTCATTTTTTATGGCTTCCTTACATAGTTTCGAGATCTCCTCGTGGCTGGCAGTTGGAGTGAGTAATGTATGATCTATAGAGTCTTTAAGGTTCATCTGTAATTAAATGTAGTTTAAACTTTTGACTTTCCAAATATATGTTCTTTGCAGAAAATGCAATATGATTTTCGTCAGTTAGAAGCATATCAAACTTAAATAACTTTTTATCAATAAAGGACCATTTTATCCTAATATGATAATCGTCATATTTTCTCACTTACTTCCCCTGTATTTTTGAACTGATATCTTAAATACAATCCATATGAAATATTTAACAAGAAGTCTTTGGGTCCTGGTGGCTGCTGCATTGATAAGCTGCGGGGGAAAAGACGAAAAAAAAGAAAAAGAGAATATTCAACTAGGCAATTATGAGAAAAAAGAAGTTGCCAAACCAGAAGCTTCTGAACCAGAAGGTGATCTGGTGGATATGTCTAATAAAGGGGTAGGTCCTGTTGAGAACGTTGACCTACCAGACGAAATCGATATGGCAATGGCAAAAGAAGGAGAAGAAATTTATAACTCCAAATGTACTGCCTGCCATAAACCAACGAAAAAATTTATAGGACCGGCTCCTATCGGGGTTCTTGAAAGACGTTCACCAGAGTGGGTTATGAATATGATCCTGAATCCGGAAGAAATGATCATAAAAGATCCTGTAGCCAAACAATTGCTGGCTGAATTCAATGGTGCTCCTATGGCCAACCAAAATCTTAAAAGGGAGGAAGCACGGAAAATTCTGGAATACTTCAGAACTCTTAAGGAAACCAACTAAAATTCAACTAATATGAAATCCTATCTTCTAAAAATTTGTCCAGCTCTATTTCTCATAGGACTGCTTGGTTGTAAAAATGACCAGCAGGCAAACACCGATAATTCTACCGTTACAACCGAGCAGGAACAACCAGCTAAACAAGGACAGGCATTTATTAAAGATGACGTTTCAGAACCAACAGTACTTGATATTGCCAAAGGCTCTGAAGATCATACTACCCTGGTGGCCGCTATAGAAGCTGCTGAACTGGAAAATGTACTTGTAAATGCAGGACCGTTAATGGTATTCGCTCCTACTAACGAGGCTTTTGACGCACTCCCTGAGGGAACTGTAGAAAACCTTCTAAAACCGGAAAATAAAGACAAGCTCGCCTTTATTCTCAAGCATCATGTAACTCCGGGAAAATATGATAAGGAATTCCTGAAAAAGTTTAAAAAACTTGGTCAGGCAAGTGACCTTAATGTTCCTGTGGAAGTAAAAGGAGAAGATGTATATGTAGGTGGGGCTAAAATCCTGGCAAGTATACCTGCAGGTAATGGAATTGTTCACGTTGTGGATAAGGTAATCCTTCCTGAGACTAATTAAACCAAAATAAAACTACAAATCATGAAACAAACATTTAAAATAATAATGGCACTCGTTCTGGGAACCGGCCTTTTCAGTTGTAATAATAGCGAGAACTCCGGTAAAGCAAACCAGGGAGCACTTGCTTCAAATGCGGCCGAACGAGTATATGTCGCACCGGGAGAACATGACGAATTTTATGCATTTATTTCCGGAGGCTACAGTGGTAACGTAACCGTATACGGTTTACCTTCAGGGAGGATGTTCAAGGAGATCCCTGTTTTTTCACAATTCCCTACTAATGGATATGGATATTCTGAAGAAACAAAGCCCATGCTAAATACTTCGCATGGATTTATTCCCTGGGATGATGCCCACCATCCCGATATTTCCCAAACAGCAGGAAAACTGGATGGTCGCTGGATATTCATTAATGGTAACAATACACCAAGAATCGCTAAAATAGATCTAAAGACATTTGAAACTACTGAAATTATTGAAGTTCCAAACTCGGCAGGTAACCACAGTTCTTCCTTTGTAACTGAAAATACCGAGTATGTCGTTGCAGGAACCCGCTTCTCTATACCTATCCCTCAGCGGGATATGCCAATAAAAGAGTATAAAGGTAAATTTAAAGGTGCACTTTCATTTATTAGTGTCGAACCTGAAACAGGTCGTATGAATATTAAGTTTCAGTTAATCATGCCTGGTTTCAATTATGACCTTTCACACCCTGGTAGAGGAAAATCACATGGATGGTTCTTTTTCACCACCTATAATACCGAAGAAGCAAATTCTCTGTTAGAGGTGAACGCTTCCCAGAATGATAAAGACTTTATCGCCGCGGTAAACTGGAAAAAAATTGAAGAATTTGTGAACAATGGTGGCGGTAAAAAAATGCCGGCAAACTATGCGCATAACATATACAGTGATGAAACTCATACCGCGACCTCTACAATGGAAAAAGAGGTATTAGTGGTAGATCCGTTAGAAGTTCCCGGAGCTGTATTCCTTTTACCTACCCCAAAATCACCTCACGGATGTGATGTTAGCCCCTCAGGTGAATATATTGTAGGTAACGGTAAACTATCAGCTGATCTTACCGTACACTCATTTT
The DNA here is from genome assembly GCA_024635735.1 of Christiangramia sp. GTDB lineage: Bacteria > Bacteroidota > Bacteroidia > Flavobacteriales > Flavobacteriaceae > Christiangramia. The sequence continues at coordinate 5,924 of JAGXII010000078.1, forward strand.
CCAAAATGATCGATGCGATCGAAAAAGAGAAATTTGACGGAGATGCCTATGGTATTCCTATCCTTAAATTTGAAGATGTACTAGCCGGAACTGTAAAACAAGCCGGACTTGGACCACTTCACACCGAATTTGATGGAAAAGGAAATGCATACACTACCTTTTTTATCTCTTCAGAACTTGTAAAATGGAACGTGGAAACCCGCGAGGTAGTAGACCGTCAACCTAATTACTATTCGGTAGGACATGTGATGATTCCCGGAGGGAACTCTGCTCATCCTTTTGGTAAATATGCAGTTTCCATGAACAAGATCACCAAAGATCGTTATCTGCCAACAGGTCCCGAACTGGAACATTCAGCACAGCTTTTTGATATTTCAGGAGAAAAGATGGAGCTTTTACTGGATTTCCCAACCCATGGTGAACCTCACTATGCAGCCGGCATCCCTGCCGAAATCATTGAAGGGAATTCACAGAAAATCTACAAGCTGGAAGACAACAAGAATAAATACGCTACCATTTCAAACGGAGATGCCAGGGTGGAAAGAGATGGAAATGAAGTACATGTATATATGACCACGATCCGTAGTCACTTTACACCAGATAACATTGAAGGAATCAAAGTAGGCGATAAAGTATACTTCCATATTACAAACCACGAACAGGATTTTGATGTACCTCACGGTTTTGCAATGATTGGCGCAAACAATGCCGAGTTGCTTGTTATGCCGGGACAAACCAAAACCCTTACCTGGGAACCTAAGCAAGTTGGAGTATGGCCATTTTACTGTACCGATTTCTGTTCTGCTCTTCACCAGGAGATGCAGGGATATGTAAGAGTTTCCCCAAAAAACTCTAATATAGACCTAAGCTGGTCACTTGGTGAAGACTAGTATTTAGTTAGTTAGTTGGAGAATACCCTCAACGGTATTCAAAAGAAGGGAGGTGAGATCCTCATCTCCCTTTTTATTACCTCAAAAAAACAAAGCGATGAGAAAAGCTGGAATAATAATGATAATTGGATGTTTATTGCTTTTGGGATTATTCAAATTCCCATTATGGAATATCATGCTTGGAGCTCCGCAATACCCTGATCCCATGGGAATGAATATCTTCATAGATGGTATAAAAGGGGTGAAGGAATTCGATATTCAGAATATCGACGGACTTAATCACTATATTGGAATGAAGAAAATTCCTAAGCCAGCTGAAATGTGGGAATTTAGCGTTTTCCCGATCGTTATTGGATCTATGGTATTTTTAGGAGTAGCACTTGGTTTATTAGGTTTTTTAAAGAAGATAAGTCCATATTGGTTTTTAGCCTGGTTAATTGGCATGACTATCCTGGGAATTCTGGGAATGTATGACTTTAACAACTGGTTAATTGAATATGGAACCGATCTTGACCCCAAAGCTATTATGAAAATGACCCATCCTGATGGCACTCCAATGACCTATAAGCCGCCTTTATTAGGACATCAGAAAATGCTGAACTTCGATGTGGATTCATATCCGGCAATGGGAGCCTATTTAATGTTCTTAGGGATGTTACTTACCCTGGTAGCATTTTATTTAGGAATAAGAAAAAAAACTAAAAACCGAAGAAATATGAAAACGCGCCTTTACTTATTACTTTTCATAGCTCTGGGCTTTAGCTCCTGTGAAGTTGCTCCCAAAAAAATTAATTACGGGCATGAAGGCTGCGCCTATTGTAAAATGACCATTGTAGATAGGCAACACGCTTCACAGCTTGTAACCAGCAAAGGAAAAACCTACAATTTTGATGCGATTGAGTGTATGATCAATTTCAAAAATGAGAATAAGGATAAAGATTTTAAACTTTATATGGTTAATGATTTTCAAAATCCCGGAGAACTTATCGATGCTTCTCTGGCCACTTTCCTTATTAGTGAAGAAATTTCCAGTCCTATGGGAGCCAATCTTTCGGCTTTCCAGGAACAAAGCATTGCCAGTGAAACCCTTAAAAATTACGGAGGAAAACTATATACCTGGAATGAGATCTTTCCTTTAATAACAAGTAATTAACTGCATTTTGAAATTCCAGGCTTACATATTCCTCCTTCTGGTTTTATTCATTCATTCAGCATGGGCTAATGAACTCAGGGTATGCGCAAATTGCGAGTATAAAACTATAGAGGCCGCTATCACCAATGCGACTGCAGGAGATACCATTTACGTAGAAAGCGGGACTTACAGGGAATACAATCTACAAATCACTAAACCTCTTAGCATAATTGGCATAAATGAACCCGTGATAGATGGCGAAAATAAAGGAGAGATCATCACTATTGAAGCAGATAATGTAAATATAAAAGGCCTTAGAATTATTAATGTAGGCACAAGTTATAC